>NZ_JAMPNZ010000025.1:0-92295 GCF_028479625.1 Providencia sp. PROV197 | reverse complement strand
CGGTTTGTCAGCAGTCTGAGGCCTGAATTTATTCAGGCCTTTTTCTGAACAATATAAATGAGAGTGAAAACCGTATTTGACTAATCGTATTGATGGCTGATAAGTTAGCATTAACTCTATTTAGGAAAAAAATATGTCACAGGTTGTCGCACGTTTAAGCATGATTATTACCATCACTTAGTGGTGGGGATAAGCGACAACCGAAACCCGCCAGGCAAGGCGGGTTTTTTGTTCTTGTCTGGTCAAATCATCAGCAAGGAAACATATATGAATTTAACTGGAACACCACAACTCTCTGATAACAAAGTTCGTTTGCATTTTCTCTGTGGGAAAATTGCGTCTGGGAAGTCAACTCTCGCCAAACAGTTAGCTAAGCAGCCTCGAACGGTTTTATTGAGTGAAGATGAATGGCTTTCGACGTTGTACCCTAATGAAGTCACTGAGCTCACCCACTATATCGCCAAAAGTACGTTGGTGAAAAAGGTGTTAGAAAAGCATATCAAACAATTGATGGATGCAGGTAATACGGTTGTGATGGACTTCCCCGCGAATACGCCGAATCAGCGACAATGGCTAAAGTCACTCGCCCAATTATCGAATGTACCGTATGTTTTTCACGTTTTACAGGTTGATAATGATGAGTGCAAAGCACGCCTTGCAGCGCGTAATTTAACAGGTGAAAACCCTTTTCACACCTCAGACACACAGTTTGATTTAATCACCGCACATTTTTCTTACCCTGCGCCAGATGAACAATTAAATTGCCAGTTTTATCCTGAATAGGTGATATTTTCAGCGGTCTAACTTGTTCGCAGACTGCTGAAAATATTGATTATTTTGGACGGTACATCTTCACATTTTGTTGTTGTTCAATCCAATAGTAATCTGCGGGGCCACCTGCACGTAGCAACGGTTTTTGCACTGCACAATCATAAAGCCCATCAGTTAAGGTGGATTCATCAATATGCACCATGACAACCTCTCCCATGACCATCCACGTATCCAGTAATTGGCCATCAGCGCGTTTAAGTTGCTGATACTGAGTGACCACACATTCCATCGAGACGGGAGTTTGTGCTATGCGTGGTGGCGAAATCAATGTTGAAGGTAGGGTGGAAAGTTGTGTTAAAGCAAACTCACTTTCCCCTCGCTCAAGGGCGGCACTGCTCATATTAACTTGCTCACCAAGGCTTAGTGTCGCAAGGTTATAGACAAATTCCCCTGTTTCGATGGCATTGGTGACAGAGTCTTTTTTACCCACGCTGGAAAAGGCCAAAATGGGGGGGGAATAGTTAAAAATATTGAAAAAGCTATAAGGAGCAAGGTTGGTTCGGCCTTGGCTGTCACAGGTTGAGATCCAACCAATAGGACGTGGGCCGATTAAAGATGGAATAGGATCATGGGGAAGACCATGCCCTTTAGTTGGTTGATAACTATAGAATTTGGTTGTCATTGCAAGCTCCTTTTTTGTTTTATCCTAACGGATAATAGGGGCTGGCGTAAGGTTAAAAAATGAAAAATGCAATGAACGCATAAAGTTAGCAGTCAGCGGATAGCAATGAGTGAATAATAGGCTGATATTACTCACCAATGCGCTGGATAAAACTAGAAGGGCTTTGTCCCAGCCACTTTTTAAACATGGTGGAAAAAGACCCGACACTGCTGTAACCCAAGTCAAAAGCCACTTCGGTAATCGATTTTCCTGCGGAAATATGAGTGATGGCACTGAGCAAGCAAGCTTGTTGGCGCCAATCTGAGAAAGACAATCCCGTTTGTGCTCCGAAAAAGCGGCTAAAAGAACGCTCACTTTTATGGAGTTTCGCTGCCCACTCTTGGGGAAGAGAGGTGATCTGAGGCGCCTTTAAAAATTCACGACACATATGGGCGAGGTGCTCATCCCGTGGGATCGGCGCATAAAATGGTAAAGGCTCCGCACGCTCAATTTCGTGCAAGATCAATTGGATCATGGCGCCATCACGGCCATGAAGGTCATATTCGATAGGCGTATCGACAGCTTCCAGTAATAACTGGCGAAGTAATGGTGAAACGCGGAGCACTTCGCATTTATTCCCTTTGCGTGGTGCCGCTGCGGGTTCGATATACAAGCTGCGCGTACTCACATTTAGCATGCGGGTTTCATGGGGCGTATTGCAGGGGATCCACACACCGCTATCTGGAGGAATAACCCACTCGCCATCATCTGTGCTCACTTCAATCAAACCTGTTGCACCATATAAAAATTGTGCGCGGCGGTGAACATGAGAGTCCAGTAACACATTCGGTAAGTAATCAGTTCCGATCGCGAGAACATCACGTGGAACCGAATCAACGGTTTTAAGGGGGATATTTCTCATGGAAATTCCTCTTGGCTGAAATACAAACATAATGATTTTTTTTTCGAATATAGGCAATTTTTATTGATATAACCACATGTTTTCCATGGTTGGCTGAAATTCCGATCTCTTTGGCTGTTTTTCGAAAGTTGGTAAAACGGAAAATGATTACCCTAGCGCGGAAACCCAATGTATGCCTGAGGTAGAGTTATCATGGAAAATTACAACAATCAGAATGATGAGCAAGTCGGCCTGATTGAACCTTTAACCCGTCGTCGGTTTATTCAGGGCAGCTCTGCACTCATGGCTGTCCCTTTTTTAGCCGCAAATACGGTTGCTTCAACGCCAGAAAACCCAGATATCATTCCAACAAAAACGATTAATAATGAAGGGGAACGCGTCGTTTCCACTTGCAGTAGTTTTGACTGTGGTGGGAAATGCGATATTCGTGCGCATGTTAAAGAAGGTGTTGTCACGCGTATTAGCACTCGACCTGATGCTGATCTTGATGAAGAGATGCCAATCATGCGTGCATGCGTGCGTGGTCGTAGTTATCGGAAATTTGTTTACCACCCTAACCGGCTGAAATACCCAATGAAACGTGTTGGTAAACGTGGAGAAGGGCGTTTTGAGCGGATCAGTTGGGAGGAAGCCACCACGCTGATCGCAAGTAACATGCAACGAATCAATGAACAATATGGCCCCGCTTCACGCTTTGTTAGCTTAAGTACTGGGGTTACTGGGGGGATTTTTTCTGGTGCGAACATGTTACGCCGTTTATTCAATATCACAGGCGGTTTTTTAGAGAATTACCACTCGGTCAGTAATGGCAACACCATGGCGGTAACACCTTATACCTATGGAACTTCCGCGAGTGGCAGTACTTTGGATACGTTGGAAAATACTCCATTGGTGATTTTATGGGGGCATAACCCCAATGAAACCATTTTTGGGCATTCCAATCATTATTTCCAAAAAATGAAGAAAAATGGCACCAAATTTATTGTTGTCGACCCACGCTATTCTGATACTGCGTCGTCATTAGCTGACCAATGGATCCCCATTTTACCAACTACGGATAACGCGATGATGGACGCGATGATGTATGTGATCATCAGTGAAAATCGCCATGACCAAGCCTTTATTGATAAATATACAGTCGGTTTTGATGAGCACCAGATGCCTGATGGTGTGCCTGAAAATGAGTCATTGGTGGCTTATTTAATGGGCAAAAAAGATGGGGTAGTGAAAACCCCTGAATGGGCGGAACCCATAACCAAAGTTCCCGCAGATACCATCCGCCAGTTAGCACGTGAATATGCAGGTACTAAACCTGCAGCATTGATGCAAGGTTGGGGGCCTCAACGCCATATTTGCGGTGAGCGCTCAGCGCGTGGTGCAACGTTATTAGCGACTATCACGGGTAATGTAGGTGTGAAAGGGGGTTGGGCTGCGGGGTATGGTATGGCCGTTACCCCAGATTTACGCAAAACGTTGGCGGGCCCAAGCTTATTCGAAAACCCAGTTAAGGCGAAAATCAACATTACCAATTGGGTTCAAGCCTGTGAAGATAAAAGCCTTGTCACACCAAATAACGGCCTGAAAAATGCCGAAAAGCTCGATACCGAGATAAAAATGATTTTCTCGTTAGCGGGTAATTATATGACCAACCAAAATCCCGATATATTGCACGCCGCCAAAGTACTGGAGGATGAAAGTAAGGTGGAATTTATCGTCTATAGCGACTTATATATGACACCGAGTGCCAAATATGCCGATATTTTACTGCCCGAAACCAGTTTTTTAGAGCGCTGGAATGTGGGGGGAACTTGGGGAACGGGTAACTACATTATTTTATCTGAAAAAGTCATTGAGCCAGAGTTTGAACGCCGCAGTGATTATGAATGGTTGTGTGAAGTAGCTGAAAAGCTCGGTGTTGGCGAGAAATTTAGTGAAGGCCGTACAGAAAAACAGTGGATTGAACATCTCGTTAACGATGCCCACCAAAAACGCCCTGAGGATGGAATTCCTACCTTTGATGAGCTGTTGGTAAAACGTCGTCATTTACTGAAACACAAACCGCATATCGGGCATGTGGCGTTTGAAAAAAACATTAATGATATTGAAAAACACCCATTTGAAACGCCATCTGGGAAAATTGAGATTTTCTCGAAGCGTTTGTATGAGCGTCATGATGTTGATATTCCTGCGTTATCTCATTATGTCCCAGCGATTGAAGGGCCAGAAGATGCATTAACGACACGTTTCCCGCTGCAGCTTATTACGTGGAAAGGCCGAAATCGCGCCAACTCAACGCAATTTGCTAACCCATGGCTGCAAGAAGTCCAGCGCCAAGAGCTATGGATTAATCCAATTGATGCTAAGCGCCGAAACATTGTTGAAGGTGATTATGCCAAAGTGAACAATGACCGTGGGGTAACGCAAGTGCCAGTAAAAATCACTCAGCGCATTATGCCAGGGGTCGTTGCACTGCAAGCAGGTGCATGGTGGCAGCCTGATGAAAATGGTATCGACCAAGGTGGGTGCGCCAACGTATTAACATCAGCGCGTAGCACGGCAATGGCTCACGGAAATGCCCATCAAACATTATTGGTGGAGGTAACAAAAGCATGAGTAAATTCCACGTTTATCCCGCAGTTAGTGACAAACAACTCGGGTTTTATATCGATTCGGCACGCTGCTCTGGCTGTAAAGCGTGTCAGGTGTCCTGTAAAGATAAAAACAACCTCGACGTCGGGCGCAAATACCGCCGTGTTTACGAAGTAACTGGCGGTGAGTTTATCGAAAACGGCACAGGGGGGCTGGTGAATAATGTCTTTGCCTATACGTTATCTATTTCATGCAACCACTGTGCCGACCCTATGTGTGTCAAAAATTGCCCGACCACCGCGATGCATAAGCGCGAAGGTGACGGCATTGTGATGGTTAATACGGACAAGTGCGTTGGATGTGGCACCTGTGCATGGTCTTGTCCGTATGGCGCGCCGCAGATGAACCCTGAGACACAACAAATGTCAAAATGCGATTTTTGCATTGACCTACAGCTCAAAGGTGAGCAACCCGTTTGTGTGGCAACCTGCCCATTAGGTGCAATTCAGTTTGGCCCAATTGACGAGCTCAGAAAACGTTATGGTGAATTGGCGGATGTACGAGGGTTACCAGATTCCTCGATTACACACCCTAACCTTGTTATTCACCCACACCAAGGTTCTGGTCGTCAGTCTCAAGACACACAAGGAGAAACCAAATGAACGAATGGCCATTATTGTTATTCACCTTTTTGATGCAGTTGTCTATTGGGTTAAGCATTATGTTAGGCGTTTCTGCAAAGAAACTGTCTTCGGTGTTTGCAGGTAAAATTAATTCGCAATTTTTCTTGTGGTATTTATTTGTGGCCTGTGTCTTTGCGGGGGTAGGATTATTATCTTCGATTACTCACTTAGGTGTGCCACTCAATGCACCTAATTCGTTGTTAAATCTTTTTTCCTCTTGGCTAAGTCGAGAAGTGGTTCTTACTGCCACCTACTTTACATTTTTAGGACTCACTTTTTTATGGCTTTGGTTTAAAAAAGAATTGTCTTATCTGCTACTGGGGATGGCGATTATTGCAGGGCTGTGTGATGTATATGCTATGGCGTCAATCTATCGTTATACATCAATGTTAACGTGGATGAATGATAATACTTATCTGATGTTCTACGGCACGATGCTAACGGCTGGCGCTGCGGGTTATTATTTATTAATCAGTTTATTACTGCGTTTTAAAGCAGGTAGCGCTGGGGTACAAATTCCGACCCGCGGGCTGTGGATATTATGGGCAGTTATAGGGGTGAGCTTATTTATTCGCCTGGTTTATCAACCCGCTTATGAAAGTTACCTTGTCCACACGAGTTATAACAATGAGTCGATAACCTTTCCTATCGATTCTATTCATGCTTATCAAGCGATTTGGTCATTACGTATGACCAGCTGGGTGGTAGGAACGTTAGCGGTGATAGTTTTAGGCGTTGGTATATTCCGTCGTATGCGCACAGCGTCAAGTGAGGTATTAACTTCAAACGGTCAGGGCTATTTAGTGCTGGGGTGTGCCTGTGCGATTGTTGCTGAGTTTATGCTGCGTTATTGCTTTTACTCTATTCATATTTAAGGCAATTGTGATTCATTTTTTAGGAAGTCTTGGTCATTATGATCCACTTTTCACATTACGCAGCGGCTTTTAATATTTTGGGGACTTGCTATTTGTTTTCGCCCAATGATGATGCAAGTCACTATGCATTAAGCTTTTTTAAATTGGATGATTTTGCTGAACAATGGCCTTGTAAAATAAGTCCTCAATTGAGCCATCAAATCACGCAGTTTTTAAATATTGAACGGCAACAATTACATAAGCAATGGGCTGATTTGTTTATTGGCCCCAATACATTACCCGCTCCACCTTGGGGCTCGGTGTATCTCGACCCTGAGGGGGTATTGCAAGGTTCTTCAACGCAAGCGTTAAGTGCATTTTTACAACGCGAGCGGTTAAAAGTGCAAACACGTTACCCAGAACCTTCAGACCATGTTGGTTTAATGTTATTTCAGGCAGCGGTATTAGCGTCAGAGGTGAGAGAGCATGCATTAAAAGAATTACTTGTTGACCATTTGGAAAGTTGGTTACCACAGTTTTACCATCAACTAAATAGAACAATGCCAAATTCTTTTTATTCGCCATTAACTGAGTTAGCGCTAGTCACAGTTAAATCATGCCGCTAGTCTTTTATCAATATGACTTTTAATTCAGTATATTTGAATGTTAAATGGTTAATTAAACGTAATATTTGAATGAGGAAATGGTTAACAATTTATAATTAAATGAAAATTGATTTAGTTATAAGAAATGCAAATTAAAATGATTCCCACTTTAATTTTCTAAGCCATAATACATTTTTACGTCATACTACTTAATGATAGGTATTTACAGCGAAGGGGGTATAAAGTGGTCAATCTATTTAATCGGCTGTTGTCCCATGAAGATGCGGGAAAATTACTGTTACGTCTTTCTGTGGGCGGGCTAATGCTGTTCCATGGAATGAGCAAGTTAATGACAGGTGCTAGTGGTATCAAGGCGTTACTGGCTTCTTACGGTCTACCTGAATTTATCGCTTACGGCACTATTCTAGGCGAAGTCGTTGCCCCTATTTTTATTATTTTAGGGATATTAACTCGTCCATCTGCATTGTTAGTGGCGTTTACCATGGTTGTTGCATGGCTGATGATTGGTTTAGATAAAACCTTCGTTCTGGATAAAACAGGGGCATGGGCGATTGAAAGTATTGTGTATTTCTTCTTAAGTGCCATTGCATTGGCATTTATGGGCTCAGGACGATTTTCAGTGATGCGTAATGCATGCTGGCGATAAATAAATTTTAGTTAAGTGTTTTGACATTGCTTTGAGAAAAGACCATCAAGATTTTCTGATGGTCTTATTTTTTGAACAATAACCTGTTGAATTAGTCATTTTTCAACACAGTTTCGCGGAAAAATAGGTCTAACAAGCTGCTGTCTCGACATGCAGGTTCAGGAAAATCCAAACGCTCAGCGCGTTCAACGGTCTCCATCACTAGCGCATCTATCGCAGGGCGCCTTGCACCATAATGGCTTTCGTCGACATTCGACTTTATCACTAACAGTGCTTCAATTTCTGCCAACACAGATTTATTGGTAACGGTTGCAGTCACTAATTCTGAAAAAGCCATCGGTGGCATACTTTTATGCATTTCTATCCAACGCAGTGCTAAAACGGCTCTAAGCAGATAAAAATACTTTTTAAGTTTGACTTCTTTACCTTTAAAATCCGTATGTAAGTTACGCTTACTGATTGATAAATAATGATATCTAGACTTTAATGGTGAATAAAATCTTGCAGCAAGTTGCTCTAGCTCAGCAAAAAAATCATTGTCTTTAAAGTAGACAATAGGGGAATGTAGCCATTCTATTAATGCGGGGTTTGAATTACGCATTAATTTTAAAGCCTTGGATAATTCCCAGCCAGAAACGTCCAGCTCATCATCTATCGGTTTCTCTATGACATCCCGCTTGGGGTCTAGCGTTAAGTACCAGTCTAATTTATGAACATAGATAAATCGCACATCATAGTCGCTGTCGCGGGAGGCAAAGCCCCAACCGCGACTGCCTGATTCACAAGCAAAAAGAACTTTAACGTGGTGACTTTCTTCTATGTCTTTTAAGGTACGGCATATCCGTTCTTTCATTAGCACGGATACGCTTCCACGGTTGGTTTCCATGCATTCTCCTTTTTTAACCTTTCACACACACCACTTGGCGTAGGGTATGCACGATTTCAACTAATGATGATTGCGCTGCCATTACGGCATCAATGTCTTTATATGCCATTGGAATTTCATCAATCACATCGCTATCTTTTCGGCACTCAACGTGCGCAGTTGCCATTTTTTGGTCGCTGACTGAAAAACGCTTTTTAGCCTCAGTTCGGCTCATCACACGGCCTGCACCGTGACTGCAAGAGCAAAAACTTTCTTCATCGCCCAGTCCGCGCACAATAAAGCTTTTCGCTCCCATTGACCCTGGAATGATCCCCATTTGGCCTTTTCGAGCAGACACCGCGCCTTTTCGTGTCACCAAAATTTCTTCACCAAAATGTTGCTCTTTTTGCACATAATTATGGTGGCAATTTACCGCTTCTTGTTGGGTGGTAAACGGTTTTGGAATTTCACGTGAAAGTGCTTCCAACACACGGTGCATCATCACTTCGCGGTTATGGCGGGCGAAATCCTGCGCCCAACCCACGGCTTCCATATAGTCATTAAAATGCACGCTGCCTTCTTCAAAGTACGCTAAATCCCTATCTGGCAAATTAGCGATATGTTGCTGCATATCCTTTTGTGCCAATGAAATGAATAGGTTACCTATCGCATTTCCTACTCCGCGTGACCCGCTATGTAACATCACCCATACACGATTTTGCTCATCCAAACACAGTTCAATAAAGTGGTTCCCCGTTCCCAGCGTTCCTAAGTGGTTATAATGGTTAGTCCCACGTAGTTTTGGGTACTTATCGCAAATACGTTTAAAGTCCTCATCCAAATGCGCCCAATGGGTATCCACAATATCTGGTGTACGGTGCCATGCGCCTTTATCACGTCCGTGTCGATGAGTCGTTCGTCCGTGCGGCACAGCGGCTTCGATAGCAAAACGAATATTCTGTAAGCTATCAGGCAAATCAGACGCGATTAGGGATGTACGCACTGCAATCATTCCACAACCGATATCGACTCCCACTGCGGCAGGTATAATCGCCCCTTTGGTTGGGATCACACTCCCGATGGTTGATCCTTTCCCTACGTGTACATCTGGCATTACTGCTAAGTGTTTAAAAATAAAGGGCATCTTGGCGGTATTTTGCAATTGTGTTACCGCTTTCGGATCAACAGGAACGCCGTTAGTCCACATTTTTACAGGTACGCCAGTTTCTTGAATTAATTGATTGAAATTATTATGACTCATTGTTATTCCTTAATTTTTACCAATCCGTTTAATACTTGGTCTAATCCACCGTAAACGGAAATTTGGTCGATTCGATGTGCGATGCTTTCTAAGGTTTCGAGCTCTTTTAAGCGCAGCGCAACAGGGTTGTTTTCCATCACTTTGGCAGTATTTAACAGCGAACGCGTGGCGGCTGTTTCTTCGCGGCGGCGGATCACGTTAGCTTGTGCTGATTTTTCAGCTTCAACCACTTGGGACAATATAGTGCGCATTTCGCCCGGTAAAATAATGTCTTTCACACCAATACTGTCGACCTCTAAGCCAAACTCCGCAATACTTTGCACCACTTGCATTAGCATGAGTTCATCGATTAACTGCTTGTTTTCTAATAGTTCATCCAGTGTGCGGGTGCCCACGATCTCCCTTAATGAAAACTGTAATTCACGGTATAAATGTTCTACTGGCTGACTCAATTGAGAAAATGCATGTAGCACATCGGCATAGCGCCAGTTAGCCGATAAATTAATGCGCAACGTCACTTTATCTTTGGTTAAGATTTCTTGCCCGCTGACTTCCAGTGATTGTAAACGCGTATCAATAATGTCAATTTCAGGCGTGTGTTCTACACGCCAGTAACCGTGCGTACCTGCTTCAAGTAAACCCGTGATTTCACCATCAATTTTTAACACGCCAATATGCCAAGCGGGTATTTGAGCGACAAGGCACAGCTCGCTGCCTTTGATACGTTTTTTCGCGGCTAAGCGCTGTGTTAAGGCTTCTGGTAACACTAAATGCCCCACTTTTTGTTTTTCGACGCGCAGTGTATTGCCAGATTTCCAGTACAGACGGCGCGTTGCTGGCGATAAAATTTCAACCAAGTTATTGTGTGAATATAAAAAACCAATCTCATCATCTAATAAATCAATATCAACGCCATAGGAGGCTACCCAATTTGGGTGATATTGGCGAATTTGCTCAGCAAGCACAGAATCAATTGGTTTATCAATGGACTGTGAGCAAACATCAATGATTTGAATCTCAGGCTTCTGTTTAATTGACCAAAAACCGTAATTTCCCGCTTCTAACAGGCTTTTTATTTCACCATCCACTTTGAGCAGGCCAATTTGCCCCGCAAAAATTTGCGCCATTACACATAAATCACGGCCTTTAACCCCTTTTTTATGCACTAAATGATCCGTTAATTCATTGGTCATGGCTAATTGGGTCACGTTATGTTTTTCGATACGTAAATCATCGTTGGTTTTCCAGTATAAACGGCGTGTTTGTGGCGCGATAATTTCAACTAAATGATGATGTAAGTATAAAAAAGCAACTTCATCATCGGATAAATTAATATCAACACAATACGTATTTACCCAATCCATATGGAATTGGCGCAAATGATTTGCCAGTTTTTCTTCAATCGGTTCATTGTTTAATGTGAAAAATGAAACCGTCAGTTTATTAAACCAATCTTGTACGCGGTGCTCGCCTGCCACTAACAGTTGTTTGAAATCACCATTTTTTGACGTTAGTGCAATAAGTCCTTGAGCAACATTTATTTTTTTCATTATTTTTCCTTTTATTTATGTGTCTGGCGCTGAAGAACAAAACGAAGTTATGAGGGGAAAGAAAGAGCGCCAGATCGGCTGTCTAAATTTCTGCTCATCACTCGGTGAGGCTCTCGAGTGCCAGTTGTTAGCTAAACTTCAGCTAGGTTTTATTTACGTTTGGAATCGTATTTTAAGTTCAGGAGTCGAACCTGATAGCTAGGCTATTACCAAGGTATCTTACCGACGGCGGCATACAGACCATGTAGTGACAACAGCCACCATGTCTGCACCGGTTGAACGCGAAGTTCAGACATTTTCCGGCAGTGGATAAATTTATAATTGCCAGAAGCGTGCCAACTTTTTAAATGAGGTGAAAAATATTTTTATCTTAATGAAAAATAAAGACTAATTATTTTTTGGCTAAATGTTGCTTACAATGAGAGAGAAAATGAATTAGGCTATTTATTATCTTTTTATATCGTATTTTATAAATTTATATAAATCATGAGCGAGAAACGCAAGGTTGTGATAGGTGTGCTTGGCACGGTATTAGACAGGCGAGGTAAAAAAGCCAATCGCTGGACCAAATGGCGTCCAACTGTGGGGCTATGCCAACAGCCGAATATCAATATTGGTCGCTTTGAATTGATTCATCAGGTCAATGACTACTCGATGGCGCAGCGTGTTAAAGAGGATATCGAGCAAGCCTCACCGCAAACGGAGGTCGTATTGCATGAGGTGGATATTGCAGATCCGTGGGATTTCGAGGAGGTGTATACCTCGCTGCTCGATTTTTCTGCGAGTTACCCCTTTGATACGGATAACGAAGAGTACCTTGTGCACATCACTACAGGGACGCACGTGGTACAAATTTGTTGGTTTTTATTAACTGAAGCGCATTATTTGCCCGCTAAACTTATTCAAACATCACCCAGTGAAAAGGGCAGGGAAAAAGACCCGATGGGTATTCACACGGTGATTGACCTTGATTTAAGCCGTTACACCCATATCACTAGTCGCTTCCAAAAAGAGCAACAGCAGCAAGTTTCGTTTTTAAAATCAGGTATTGCCACGCGTAACAGCGCGTTTAATACCATGATTGAGCAAATTGAACGGGTGGCGCTACGCTCAAAAGCCCCTATTTTATTGAATGGCCCGACAGGTGCGGGGAAATCATTTCTGGCTCGACGAATTTACCAATTGCGTGAAAGCCGTCACCAAGTGAAAGGGCGGTTTGTGGAAGTGAACTGCGCCACGTTACGCGGTGATAATGCCATGTCGACGTTGTTTGGCCATGTGAAAGGGGCATTTACGGGGGCGTTAAACTCCCGAAAAGGGCTGTTAAAAGAAGCGGATAGCGGCATTTTATTTCTCGATGAAATCGCTGAGCTCGGCCTTGATGAGCAAGCGATGCTGCTTAAAGCCATCGAAGAAAAACGTTTTTTCCCTTATGGCGCCGATGAAGAAATTCACAGTGATTTTCAATTGATTGCGGGAACCCATCGCAACTTGGTGCAACAGGTTGAAGAGGGGAAATTTCGTGAAGATTTATTCGCCCGCATCAATATGTGGACGTTTGCTTTACCTGGTTTGCGCGATCGCCGTGAAGATATTGAGCCGAATATCGATTATGAGCTTGTGAAGTTCAGCCAAGATGCGCAAAACCAAATCCGTTTTGATAGCGAAGCGCGCAACGTGTATGTGAAATTTGCGTGCTCAGAACAGGCGTTATGGCGCGGTAACTTCCGCGAACTGGGGGCATCGATTAGCCGAATGGCAACATTTGCTGAAAAAGGGCGGGTCACCAAGTCGATAGCTGAAGAGGAAATTGAGCGTTTGCAATCCCAGTGGCAAGTTAAATCAAGCAATCCATTACCTAAACACGTGGGTGAAATTGATTTATTCGACCAACAACAGTTAGCCACAGTACTGGATGTGTGCCGCCGTTCTTCATCCCTTTCAGAGGCGGGGCGTGCACTATTTGCGGTATCTCGGCAACAGAAAAAACAACCCAATGATGCAGATAGACTACGAAAATATTTGGCGAAATTTGGGTTAGATTGGGATAGTGTGAAAGCTGACGGTTAAGAGGCTTTATATTGCTAAATTGCAGAAATAAATCTCTCCGCTGAGGCTGAGATTTATGGTTTGGTAGATACGGTTTGTTGTGTTCGTTACTTTCTAACCTGAGGCTCCCTGAAATGGTTTTTCAGGGAGATAGCCATTAATTGCCGAGATTAAAGTTTTTGAGCCATCTCAAATTGATCACCGCTGTTATGACAATATGGCCCATAATGCTTTTTTTATTTTTTCTACCTGTTCAGTTTGATTTTTTCGACTTGATTGGATAGGACTGACGACTAAGGTTGTGTCAGTTGAGTATTTACCATTCACACTCGCGTTAATATTGTGATTGCCTGCTTTTAGCTCAGGTAATGTCACATGATAAATACCCGTTTTTCCTTCTTTCGCCGGACGTGTATAGGCTTGCCCATCAATATTGACGGTAATTTCAGTTTCACTGGTCACCAAATTGCCATATTTATCGATTAGCTCGATAATCGCAATGCTATCTGTGCCAGACACCCGCTTTTCTATGTTAGTGATTTTCACCTTATCAACATGGGATGTTCCTGCTGCGTTATTAACCTGTACTGCAGTGAGAGGGCTACGGGTACTATTGATGAAGGTCGTTAAATCATTGCTCCCAACGTCTGTTAATGTCAAAGTAGTGGTGTAAGACCCATCGTTATTATCCATCCAGTTTAAGGTATTACCTTTGTGTTTACCGATATCGATATTCTCGGTATTTAAGCCCGCTAAGCCATTACCAAAGGTATCAGTCACCGTTACCGTTATATCAAGAGGATTACCGGATTGAAAACGGTGACTGTGATCAAGCGTGATAGCCACTTTGTCAATAACGCCTTTCCTGCCTTGTTGACCCATTTCGTTTGAGTTATTCAGTGGCTGCTCAATCAGTGCGCTTTTCTTGATTGATGCAATACCACTTGCACTCGCATGGACATCATCTATTGCATCGCTTTGGCTATATTCAGTAATAAACTGCCCTACCTTGTTATCATCTGTTAGTACGGGAATATTCACCAGTGTTAGCAGGTCATCAGAAGTTAGCATTTTTGCATGGCTAGCCATAACGAGTATGATGGCTGAAGACCATATTGTCGTAAAGAGGACAAAACCATTTGAAATCTTGTGTCTCAGTGTGGATTTTATCGTTGACGTAGCGGGGTTCATTCAATTTATTCCTAGTTTTATATTAACTCGGTTATTGTTGAATTTTTATATAGGTAAGAGCTTGTGAATTACTCTGACTTAAACAGAAGAGGAATTTCCAAAATGGAAAGACGTGGAGTGGAAGGCTTTTACTGGCAATGTTAAAAGAAACAATACTGTACATATATCCAATAAATCCATCAACTGGCGAGTTGAATTAAAAAATGTTAAGAACCAAATTTTGCCTCTGAGAGAGCAAATAAATTAAACTTATTTTATCGCAAGTAGTGTTATCCAATTTTTTGAAATAGTTCCCTTAATAAACTTAACGATGTATGTCTGTTTTGCTCATTTATTGAGGGCTTGAAAAGACTCTCTGTGCTTGGTTGAATATATGAAGTAGGTGCATACTTTAGAAAATTCACTTGTATTGTTCTACTATCGCCATTCAAGGTAGCAATGATATCTATGGAACCTTCAACTAAGCTGCTGATCTCTAATTCCGTATTTCCATACTCATCAGTCAGGTTAGCTGGTGAGATAATGCCATTTGAGGCTTCAAAGTGAACAAATGCACCAGCAATGCTTTGTCGGCTATTATTTATAATACGCAGTTTGATTTTGTTTTTACTGATCCCATCTGCCGCTACATTGTTTCGAATGATATCAATACTACTAATAAATGACTGACTAATATCGGGTTTAAAGTGATACATTTCATTAATTTCCGGGCCATACTCAGTGTTTGCTTTTACTACATAACTTCCTGATATAAAAGTAGTAAATTGTATGGATGCCTCGCCTTTATCATTGGCGATAATGTTATATTTTTGCTCAGAAACCGCTTTTTTAGCTTTGGCTTTCCACATAAAATGATTAAGTAATGAATAATATCCCGTATTTTTTTGGTCAATAGATCTAAGATTTGCAGGCAATACGAAGTTGACTTTCGCATTGGGGACAGGGTGACCAAGAGGATCTTTAATTACGATGGCGAATGTATTTGCGTCCTTACCATCAGCGATACCATTATTTCTTTTCTTGGTATTTTCATGAGTGATAGTGAGCGCGCCTGTGCCAGTTACTTCAATTAACGTTTCCACTTGTGGTGAAACATTGCCTTTCGTGTCATAAACCGTCACGGTTAAGCGATAGAGGTTGAGCTGTTGGTTTTTTAATGCGTTGTTGGTAATTTTGTAAGACGGCAATTTTACTGAACTATCTATTCCATTAAGGTGGAGTCTTCCCCCAGCCGCTATTAATTCAGGGGCATCTACAACTATTTTTTCTAGAGGATATTTAGTGGTTAAGTTGCGGATAATAGAGCGTTCTTCTCCTGTCACGCCCTGAATAACTTTCGGTAATGATAACGAAATTAAGGTTTTCTTCTGGTACTCCAACACAATATTGTTATTACGATTAACAAAGTCATAGCGATTGTTGGGAATATGACGATTAGCCTCTATTACTGAAGTATCAAGGTGCTGCTCTAAGCTTCTCCCTAACAACCAGTTGAACGCAATTTTTGCACCTGTTTCATTTGCTCCATTATTACCTATTCTATGTTCTACATTTAGAGCAAGGAGGGGGAATGGAGACCAGTTGACACCGACGGTAGCAGCCATTGGGTTTTTCTGGCGTTCATTTGTACCAAATAAAGCCACGTCATCACCGTAATATTGTTCAAGTTTTAGGTTAGCACCTAAATTAGAATAAGCGGGTAGCCAACCTTCAAGTTGAATATCCCAGCCGTTGGCTGGGCGTACATAATAATCATGGGCTAATTCGGATGCACTACGCCAAGTCGATAGCCCTAAATAGCTATTCGTACTCACCCTAGCGTAATCTTGAGCATACTCCAAACCAAGTCCTAAGCGCGAATGGTAATGGGATAAATCATGGTCAAAGAAAGCATTTATCCCGACCATGCTATTTTGATGAAAATGACGTAATCCAATACCATTATTACTTTGCAGACGACCATCAGTACGATGAATACTGTGCTGAGAAAATAGTAAAAAGTCATGTTGGTCATACCAAGGTACTAGCCAATCTAATTGAGAGGTTTTAATTGATAACTTTTCATTAAGGTTAATATTTAGCCTAGTATTACCTGCTTTAGATAACCAATGTGTTATTTCATCAGTAGCGATATTTGCGGCTTTATGGCGAGCGTAATCTTGTGCCATATCTGCAAGTTTTTTTTGTTTTTTTTCTTCAGATACAAAGTTTGCTGCATTTTGCCCATATTCTGCTAAAAAACGTTCAGTGCTATCTCCTGGTTGGGTCCTCTCAAATTGAAAGGCATTGCTACCTAGCGTAGGTAAATCGTCTAAATAGGCGATTTGGGCATAACTTGGCACTATTAGCCCAATAGCCGTGAACCAAATTACCGTAGAGAGTATTAAACTGCTCGGTAGTTTTGAGTTCAATTTTGACGAAGGGGAATTCATCGAACATATATCCTGATATCAATATTAATACTGTTATTTTCAGGGCAAATAGTGGTCTGTGCTTGTGAATTGATTGGATTTAAACGGAAAGGGTATTCGTGTTGTGGAATCGTTCGGAATGGGCGTTGCTATCTTTTGATTAATAAAGTTTTTTTACTCCCCGCTCTAAAGTAGAGGGGGGAGTGTCTAAGATGCTAAGGTGTTACTGACACGGTAAGCTTAGGGCTTGAATGCCCATTGATTGAAGCAATAATGTTAGTGTCACCAGATGGTAATAGTGTTAAGTAGGTAGAATAATCTCCATCGCTTTCTTCATTCCAGCCCAATATATTGGCGTTATGGTGGCCAAGGTCGATATTGTTTGGGTTTACACCTTCAAGTGTGTTTCCAAAGGCATCGCTGAGAGTGACCGTAATGAGTACATCACCACCAACGGTGACATGATGAGTGGACGATGTTGATAGTTCAATGTTTTCGACGACACCTAACTGGCCTTTAGGACCGCTACCATCAGAATTAATCGCATTGATAGTTAGTGGTGGATTCACAGTTAACGTATGTTTAGGTGATGTTTTTCCATTCAAAGAAACGGAAATGGTGTAATCACCAGCCATTTGTCCTGAAAGTAACCCATAATACTCACCTAGATTAACTAAACTTTCTTCGATCTTGACGGGAATTTGTTTATTGCCAATGTTGACCATTATGATCCCATCCGCACCAGATACTGGATTGCCATTCACATCGGTTAATTTGAGTGACATCGTTATCTCTTTCCCTGCATAGGTTGACTGAGTATTCAGGATCTCAATTTTTTTCAAAGTTCCACTGATAAAATAAACGGCAATGGTTTCTTTTTGGCCATTGATAGTTGCGGTAACTTCACTTGTTCCGCTTTTCATACTCGTCAAAGGCATTTTAATGATCCCCGCTTTATTAGTAATACCTTGAGCCGCAATATCTCCTAAAGTAGCGGTAAAATTGACGGTTTCACCTGCTATAGGGTTGCCCTTAGCATCGGTAATATAAGCTGAGACCATATTCGCTGACTTCCCATCGGAGAGAGCGCCTGTTTGGTCGATAGTGAAACTATGAATACGCGCCTGGCTAGTTGTTACGGTACTGATATTAGTGACTTCAATCAGAGTGTTACTTGTTGATGAGGCATTTCCGTTAATATCATAGGCAATAGCACTTAAATGATAACGGTTCAATTTTTTACTTTCTGAGGGGGTTGATGCGGTTTTATAAGGCGGTAACTTTACGGTAGTATTTTGGCCAGAAGCATGAATAACACCGCCCGCAGCGAGTAGTTCAGGTGCATTCCAGACAATCTTTTTAAGTGGATATTGAGTTGTTATTGATTGTACGAGTGGTAACTCTTGTCCTGCCTCCCCTTGAACTTTTGCTACGAGTTTCAATTGAATTTCAGTTTTCTTTTGATAATCAATAACAATATTGTTATTGCGATTGACGAAGTCAAAGCGATTATTCGAAACATGCCGTGATTCACCGACTTTAGATGGGTCTATTTGCTCAATGAAATTCTTATCAAATGCCCAAGTAAATTGTACTTTGGCGCTGGTATCTTGTAATCCACTGCTTATTTTGTGATCTGCACTAAAGGTGACAAGAGTAAAAGGAGTCCAACTTACGCCGAGAGTGGCTGCCATGGGATCTTTTTGCAGTTTATTTTTCCCCATTAAAGCCACATTATGACCGACATACTGTTCAAACTTAAGGCTTCCACCGAGTTGAGGGTAAGCGGGTAGCCAACCTTGTGCTTGTAAATCCCACCCACGAGCAGGGCGTGCATTATAAGATTGGGGTAGCTCAGATGAGCTACGCCATGAAGAAACAGGGAAATAAGTATTCGCACTTAGCTTTAAGTAATTTTGCCAGTATTCAGCGCCAAGGCCTAATCTGGAATGGTAATGTGAAAGGTCATGGTCAAAGAATGCATTGATACCCACAGTGCTCTTATCATTGAAATGACGTAGACCAACCCCATTGTTGCTTTGTAATCGCCCATCTGTATTGTGAATACTATGCTGGGTAAACAACAACATATTAGTTTGCTGGTACCAAGGGATCAGCCAATCAAAATGGCTGTTTTTAAGGGATAATTGTTGATCGAAATTCAGGCCAACTTTCACATTACCAGCCTTTGACAGCCAACGGGTAATCTCTTCTATCGCGGCATTAGCGGCTTGATTACTGAAATAACTTTGCGCCATTTGTGAGATTTCATGGCCACTTTTTTGTGAGGCGATCAATGTTGCTGCAGTTTTACTGTATTGAGCTAAATTACGCTCGCCATCGTTATTTTCTGCCATTTGGTTAGGGCTGCCTAAAATTGGAAGCTCATCTGGTGTTAGCATTTTTGCATAGCTGGGTAATATTGGTACCATAGCTAATGGCCCGACCGCCATCAATAAGGCACAAAGGGTGGGAAATTTATTTTTAGAGCAAAACATTAAATCTATTCCTAGGCTGGATATTCATTACTATTATTTTGGAATATGAGCGACTGGAAACGCTTGGGAATTAATTGGATTAATACGGAAAGGAAATTTGTACGCTGGAAATGTTTGGAATTGGTGACGTTGATTAACATCCGCGAGCATATCGAATAATAATTAGAACAAGCTGGTATTTTATTGTTTGGAAAAAATCTTACTTTAATAAAAACAAATAAATAGATAGAGGAAGTATGGAACTTACATTTTTAGGAACCAGTGCAGGGGTACCGACAAAAGAACGTAATGTCACCAGTATGATATTAAATTTGGTCGGCATTCGAAAAAGTTATTGGCTGTTTGACTGTGGCGAAGGGACACAGCACCGTATCCTTAATAGCCCATTTAAAGCACCAAAAATTGAGAAAATATTTATTACCCATTTGCACGGCGACCATATTTTTGGCTTACCAGGGCTTTTGTGCAGCCGTTCAATGGGCGGGGCAACAGAGCCATTGACACTGTATGGGCCAAAAGGGCTCAAGCAATATATTGAAACGGTGTTGTCTCTTAGTGTGTCTTATATGACTTATCCAATTGAAATTATTGAAATTGAGGTGGGGCAGTTATTTGATGATGGTGAGTTGATTGTGACGGCTTACTCTCTTGATCACCGTGTAGAATGTTATGGTTATCGTATTGAAGAACACGCCAAAAGTGGGCCGTTAGATGCGAACAAATTGGCGAGTGATAACATTCCCCGTGGCCCATGGATGCAAGCGCTTAAAGCGGGTGAGACCATAACCCTTGAAGATGGTCGTGTGGTTAATGGTGCAGATTACCTTGGTGAACCTATCCCTGGTAAAGTTATCGCTATTTTTGGAGATACACAACCGACGCCACAGGCGTTTGAACTTGCTAGAAATGCGGATGTGATGGTGCATGAAACCACGTTGGAAGCAGCTTTTACAGAAAAAGCGAATGAGCGTGGGCACTCAACAACAGTGCAAGCGGCACAATTAGCCCGTGAAGCAGGGGTAAAGCGTTTTATTGCCACTCACTTGAGTGGGCGTTATATGAGCGAAGATATTCCAAGGTTATTAATGGAGTGCCAAGCTGAATTCGCGGAGACTCAAATTGCCGAAGATTATTTGACGGTGAAGATTTGATTTAGCGGGCAATGATGAGCCCGCCACCTATTTTTGACTCAGTAAATTACTTTCACAAATCCATTACGACAGTAAGTTTCATACTCATCGGAAAGCTGCCTGTTTGTGACTATCACATCAAATTGTGATAATTCCCCCATATTGGCGGTCGCCACTTCATCAAACAAGTTATAAGGTGCCAATAAAATTTTACGGATGGATTTTTCCATCGCTTTTTTCTTCATTGGTAAATCGTCAATATTATAACAGGTTACGCCATATGTGCTGTGGACGCCTGCGGCAGAAATAAAGGCCTTTTTGGGGTTAATGGAGTCAAGCAAGGAAGGCAGAGAAGGGTTGTAAAACGAGTCGCTTTTAGGGCGGTATTCACCACCGCATAATAAGGCGGTGGCGTTTTTTTTCTGGCTAAGGGCGAGAAAAACGTTATGGGAATAACAAATTCCCGTGAAACTGATTTCTTCTGGGATAAGGGAAATCAAGGTCGCCATCTCAATGCCATTATCGAAGAAAATAACGTCATCTTCTGTGACCATACTCGCCGCGAGATTAGGAATATAGAGTTCTTCGGTTTGATCTGGCGTGAAAACATCGGCTTGCTGCTCCTGGGCAACTAAATTTACAGGTTGGGTAACAGAAACAATGTAGCCACCAAGCAGTGACATCGGAATAGGGCCTTCTGCATCAGCGTTAAGGTCTCGGCGGATGGTCATTTCAGAGACTTCGAGTATCCTAGCGGCTTCTTTAAGATGAATGCGTCCTGAACGTTTCAAACATTCACTTAAGCGGCGAAGGCGTTCTTTTTGTTTAGTTTCTATCACCCTACAATCCTTTTATGATATACAAAATTGGCGCGGTTAGACCGCGCCCCATCACTTAGTAGTCACTCGGCTTTGTTGCCGTTCCTGTGACAATCGCAACACTGGCACTCGCACCAACTCGGTTTGCGCCCGCTTCAATCATTTTAATCGCAGTTTCACGGTCACGCACGCCACCAGAGGCTTTGACACCGATTTCGCTGCCAACGACTTTACGCATTAACGCAACATGGTGCTCAGTCGCCCCCATTGTACTGAAACCTGTTGAAGTTTTCACAAAACCGACGTTAATTGTGCGGCAAATTTCACAAACTTGTGTAATTTCTTCATCAGTTAACAGGCAATTTTCTAAAATGACTTTTAATGTTGCATTACCGCAGGCAGCAAATACGGCTTCAATATCTTTACGGACAAAGTCTAAATCGCCACTTTTTAACATGCCAACATTAATCACCATATCCACTTCATCCGCACCGCGGCGCACTGCTTCAGCCGCTTCAAAAGCTTTTGCTTCTGTTAAGCAAGCTCCTAATGGGAAGCCTACCACACAGCAAACTTTTACATCGCTGTTTTTTAAAAGTTCATTGGCTAAAGGAACATAGCCTGTATTTACACATACGGAAGCAAAGTGGTGTTCAGCCGCTTCTGCACACAATTTTGTGATATCGCTGACAGTTGCGTTAGCAGCAAGTAAAGTGTGATCAATATATTTTGCTAAGTCTTGCATTTTCAACTTTCCTATATAAATGTGGGATAGACAACAAAGAATGAGGAAATGTGGTAGATGTAACACTTGATCATTCGTTATTCGAGATCCTAATCACAAATGATATTTTTGCAACATGATAATGTTACTATCATATCATTATGTGATTTATTTAACACGAGGGGCATCATGGATATAGCAGTTATTGGTTCAAACATGGTTGATTTGATCACTTACATTGATCAAATGCCAAAAGAAGGCGAAACGTTAGAAGCGCCCGCGTTCAAAATAGGTTGTGGTGGTAAAGGTGCGAATCAGGCGGTTGCCGCTGCTAAATTAAATTCAAAAGTGATTATGTTAACCAAAGTTGGAGATGACATTTTCGCAGATAATACCATTCGTAATCTTGAATCTTACGGTATTAACACCCGTTATGTTGAAAAAGTGCCTTGTACATCAAGCGGTGTTGCACCGATTTTTGTTAATCAAAACTCATCAAACAGTATTCTGATCGTCAAAGGCGCCAACAAGTTCTTATCACCTGAAGATATCGACCGTGCAGCGGAAGATCTGAAGAAATGTAAGTTGATCGTTCTGCAATTAGAAGTGCAGTTAGAAACAGTTTATCACGCGATTTCATTTGGTAACAAACATGGGATCCCTGTCCTGCTTAACCCGGCTCCTGCACAGCGCTCGCTTGATCTGGATTTTGCTTGCCGTTGTGATTTCTTTGTGCCGAATGAAACGGAATTAGAAATTTTAACCAATATGCCAGTCGACACGATGGATAACGTCCGCCGAGCAGCACAATCTCTGCTGGATAAAGGGTTAAAAAACCTCATTGTGACCTTAGGGGAAAAAGGCGCTTTGTGGATGACCCGCGATAGCGAGTTATACATACCGGCAATCAAAGTGAATGCCATCGATACAAGTGGTGCGGGAGATGCCTTTATTGGTTGTTTCTCTCATTATTATGTACACACGGGGAATATTGAAGAAGCACTGAAAAAAGCAGTGATGTTTTCTGCATTTAGTGTGACAGGGAAAGGGACTCAATCTTCTTATCCAAGTGTTGAGCAATTCAATGAATTTGTGCAAATCAACACCTCAAACGCATAGCTAAATAATAAAACTCAACGTAGCTGTATACCCTTTGACGTATTAATCCGCCATTAGAGCGGAATAGGAACTCCTAGGGTATAAATTATAAAAATATAAGGGTTACTATGAACATTAAGAACATCACTCAGTTACCTGATGGGTACCTGAGTCGGACTCCTCTATTCCAATTTATCCTACTATCGTGCTTATTCCCTTTGTGGGGATGCGCCGCAGCATTAAATGATATTTTAATTACCCAGTTCAAAAGTGTCTTTGAACTCAGTAACTTCGCATCAGCTTTAGTACAAAGTGCATTCTATGGCGGGTACTTTTTAATTGCGATCCCAGCCTCTTTAGTGATCAAAAAAACCAGTTATAAATATGCGATTATGGTGGGGTTAATTCTCTATATCGCAGGTTGCAGTATGTTTTTCCCTGCGTCCCATATGGCGACTTATACTATGTTCTTGGCGGCAATCTTCGCCATTGCGATTGGTTTAAGCTTCCTTGAAACTGCAGCGAACACTTACAGCTCAATGATTGGCCCTAAACAATACGCCACATTACGCTTAAATATCAGCCAAACATTCTACCCAATTGGTGCTGCGGGCGGGATCTTACTGGGTAAATATTTAGTCTTCTCCGAAGGGGATAGCTTACAAAGCCAGATGGCAGGCATGAATGCAGAACAAATTCATGAATTTCGCTTAGCGATGTTGGAAAACACCCTCGAACCTTACCGTTATATGATTATGGTATTGGTGGTGGTGATGATCCTCTTCCTCATTACTAAGTTCCCGAAATGTAAAGTGGCAGAAACCCAAGATCATAAACGCCCAACCGCATTAGAAACCTTAAGATATTTAGCTAAAAATAGCCGCTTTAGAAAAGGGATCATTGCCCAGTTTTTATATGTGGGTATGCAAGTTGCGGTTTGGTCATTCACTATCCGTTTAGCGCTGGAAATGGGCGATATTAACGAACGTGATGCCTCGAATTTCATGGTGTACAGCTTTGCGTGTTTCTTTATTGGTAAGTTTATCGCCAATATCTTAATGACTCGCTTTAATGCCGAAAAAGTCCTGATTATTTACTCGGTGATTGGTGCACTGTTCTTAATTTATGTTGCATTTATTCCTAGCTTCACCGCGGTCTATGCCGCCGTGATGGTGAGTATTCTGTTTGGGCCTTGCTGGGCAACCATTTACGCAGGCACATTGGATACAGTTGATAATGAGCACACTGAAATGGCTGGGGCGGTTATCGTCATGGCAATCGTGGGGGCGGCAGTTGTTCCTGCAATTCAGGGTTATGTCGCTGATATCCTGCACTCTTTACAGCTTTCCTTCTTGGTTTCTATGTTGTGCTTTGTTTACGTCGGTATTTACTTTGTCGGTGAACGCCGCTTTAAAGCAAAACAAGCCGCTAAATAGTTTTTTGGTTGGGTAGTGTGCGCTACCCAATTCCATTCATCTAACCAAACCGTGAGTATGAAAATGAATACACTAATACCACTTCACAAAAGCTTATTTACGGAAAAGCCAACGCTTATTGTAAAAAATGAACATTTTTCTGCGACCGCATTTTGTTATCACACAGGGGTAGAAGGCTTACGCATTGAAAATCAGCAAGGCCACTTAACTATTTTGCCTTTTTTGGGGCAAATGATTTGGGATGCCGAATTTTGCGGACAAAATCTGAAAATGGAAAACATGTTTTCAGCACCAAAACGAGTTCCTACCGTTGTTGAAACCTATGGTTGCTTTGCGTTTCATTCAGGTTTAATCAGTAATGGCTGCCCTTCACCAGAGGATACACACCCGCTGCATGGGGAAATGCCTTGCGCTGCAATGGACTGTGCTTGGCTTGAACTCACGGGGGATAGTTTAAACATTGTTGGTGAATATGAATATGTGATGGGGTTTGGCCACCATTACCGCGCAACACCTTCTGTAGAGTTAAAGGCAAATAGCGCACTGTTTGATATTCAAATGTCAGTCACCAATTTAGCATCGGTTCCTATGCCACTTCAATATATGTGCCATATGAATTATGCCTATGTGGATAATGCAACATTGACACAAAACGTGCCTGATAACGCAATTAAACTACGTGAATCGATACCGGGGCATGTGCAGCCAACTGAAAAATGGCTTGAATTTAACGAAGCATTGAAATCCGGCAAAGTTACTTTAAATCAACTTAATCAACCACATATGTGTGACCCTGAGATTGTCTTCTTTATGGATAACCTCAGCCAATACACGGCACAACCTGAATTTAAAATGACCTCCCCAGCGGGAGATACGTTTATCACCCGTTTTAAATCCAGTGAACTTAACTATGCAACCCGCTGGATTTTATATAATGGCGACCAAAAAGTGGGCGCATTTGTGTTACCCGCCACTTGCCGCCCAGAAGGTTTTTTAGCCGCAAAAAATAACCAAACCTTAATTTGGTTAGCGGCAGGGGAAACGCGCCAGTTTACGGTTACCACCGGCGTGGAAAAATCGTGATTTTTTGACGACACCAGAGGCAGTGGTTAACTGCCTCATTCGTACTGCTGGCACTCTTCTGCTAAATCAGCAAGTAACATTGAGGCATCATAAGCATCATAATATGGTGCATTGGCCCCATTGGGTTTCATCATGATGGCAGCTTTAATATTCGCCTCATGCATATCAGGAAGGAGCTCTGTCATGAGTTGCTCAAGGGTCAGTTGCATTGGCGTAAAATGCGCCCACTGATGCACTAAACATAGCTCGACATAAGCTTTAGCCGGCCACAACGCAACAGCAATCCCATTTTCCTGATCCCTGAGGGTGACGAAGTTTTGCCCATCACTTACTGTCCATACTTGTTCCCAGTCAGCGACCTTACCGACAAAATAGCGGTACTTTTGGTATGGGCCAAGGGCATGAACATTTTGTATTTCTTTATCATTAGGGGAAAATGAGTTGTTATTCATGATTGGATAATCTAAAAGGTAATTGATAATTAGTGGGAAAATTATATTTATAATTGTTATCTTAATAACAAGATAACTTAACATCATACACAGTAAAACACATAAAAATAATATCTATCAGGTAAATTTTAGGGCGGTTAGAAATGATAGAAGCATTACTTGAAAAGTACGCCATTGGGATGACATTGATTGCGGTGTGTCTTGCAATCTATTTGGCTTTTGAGGTTTTTCATAAGCGGCGTAAACACAAACATAAACATAAAAGCATCCTGATCCATGTTATTCAAACCGTTGTGCTTTGTGGCATTGTGATCGTGGCGGCACAATATGTGGATATGGCCGCGGCTGATTTTGATTTGAATTTTATTTCCACACCGCTGGTCAATTTTATCACGATCGCATTAATTGCTTTGATTTTAATGCGAAAATTGTTTCAACTTGCCAATCGGTTAGAGAAGACACAAATCAAAAAGGGCAGTGACCCAACTTCGGCTCGTATTGTGGCCCGGGTGTTTAAAACCACGGTATTTGTCGTTATGGTACTGTTGTTTGGTGAACACTTTGGTATGAGCCTATCAGGGCTGATGGCCTTTGGTGGCATCGGTGGTATTGCCATCGGTATGGCGGGTAAGGATATCCTGAGTAATTTTTTCTCAGGGTTGATGCTGTATTTTGACCGCCCGTTTAATATTGGGGATTGGGTGAGTTCACCCGATAGAAATATTGAAGGTACGGTAGTGGAAATTGGTTGGCGGATCACCAAGATCATCACGTTCGACCATCGGCCATTGTATATTCCAAACTCAGTATTTTCGTCCATTAGTGTGGAAAACCCTGGGAGAATGACTAACCGTCGGATCAAAACTGAATTAGGCTTACGTTATGAAGATTCCGATAAAATTGGTGCGATCGTCGACGATATTCGCACAATGCTACAGCAAGATGAAAATATTGATACCAGCCAAACTCTGCTGGTGTATTTTGATGCGTTTGCAGATTCATCGTTAAATATTATGGTGTACTGCTTTACTAAAACGACGGTTTGGGCTGAGTGGTTAGCGGCGCAACAGGACGTCTATTTAAAGATCATTGAGATAGTTAAACGCCACGATGCAGACTTTGCATTCCCATCACAAACGTTGTATGTGGAAAAAAACAACTAACGTCCCATGCAGGATAAATTGACCGATTAAACCATGGCTATTTACATATATATTGGTCAATTTATCTTTTTATTTGCTTTATCCTAACCTTAAGTTTCAAAGTATAGATAGGGGTGGGCCGAAATTTTTCTGCTATTAACCAGTGGCTTATAGAAAATATTCGACTTACTAAATCCCCCCGTTTTTTGCCGCCGTGCTAATCATTTCAATTCCCTGATCTATCAAGTATATTGTCCGCCTCTTTTCCTCAGCTAACTAAGAGCCAGACTGCTATGAACAAAATCAATGTGGCATGTAGCCAGGGGGTCGCAATCTATTTCACTAACGAATTTCAGTGGGTAGATATTCGCGATGCACAGTTAAACAATATTGCTGCGGTGGTGCTATCTGAACAAGATGCCAACCAAGGCCTGTGGGAAAGAGTGGTGCAAAGTCAGCTCAGTATTCCGCTGTTTATCATTAGCGATAAACAGCTGCCAACCGATGACAACTTTCCCCCGTATTTAACGGCACTCTTGCCGCCAGCACCTGCTGCCCGCGAAGAAAATAGTCGCCAATTGCTTGATGCTGCCAATCAGTACCTAGAGCAGTTATTACCGCCATTTTTTGCGCGAATGATGGATTATGCTGCGGGTCATAACGTTACGTTTGCCTGCCCTGGCCATCAAGGTGGGCAATTTTTCCGCCGCCACCCAACGGGAGAGCAATTTTACCAATTTTATGGTGAAAATTTATTCCGTACCGATTTATGCAATGCGGATGTCGCGATGGGAGACTTGCTGATCCATGAAGGGGCAGCCAAGGAAGCCCAAAAATTTGCCGCTAAAGTCTTCAATGCGGATAAAACCTATTTTGTGTTAAATGGCACGTCATCCTCCAATAAAGTGGTGCTCAATGCATTATTAACACCTGGTGATTTGGTGTTATTCGATCGCAACAACCATAAATCCAACCACCACGGTGCATTAATTCAAGCGGGTGCTACCCCCGTTTATTTAGAGACGGCGCGTAACCCGTTTGGCTTTATTGGTGGTATTGATGCCCATTGCTTTGAAGAGCGTTATTTACGTGAGTTAATCCAAGATGTGATGCCTGAAAAAACGCAACAAACGCGCCCTTTTCGCTTGGCGGTGATCCAACTCGGTACTTACGACGGCACCGTGTATAACGCAAGGCAAGTGGTCGATAAAATAGGCCACTTATGTGACTATATTTTATTCGACTCGGCGTGGGTGGGATATGAACAATTTATCCCGATGATGCGCCAGTGCTCACCTTTATTGCTTGAGTTAAATGAAAATGACCCAGGCATTATGGTCACTCAGTCAGTGCACAAGCAACTGGCGGGGTTTTCACAAGCGTCACAAATTCACAAAAAAGATAACCATATCAAAGGACAAGAACGTTTTGTTTCCCATAAGAAACTGAATAATGCCTTTATGATGCACGCCTCTACTAGCCCATTTTATCCCTTATTTGCCTCGTTAGATGTTAATGCACGCATTCACCAAGGCGCAGCGGGTGAAATGATGTGGATGGATTGCGTAAAAACGGGTATTGAAGTGCGCAAATCAATTTTCCAGCACTGTCGCTATTTTAGGCCGTTTGTGCCTGAATTGATTGACGGAAAAGCATGGCATGAATACCCGACAGAACAAATTGCTTCGGAACAACGTTTTTTCAATTTTATCCCTAAGGAACGTTGGCATGCCTTTGAGGGCTATGCTCAAGACCAATATTTTGTCGACCCATGCAAACTCATGTTAACGACGCCTGGTATTGATGTCGAAAGTGGGGAATATGAGTCGTTTGGCGTACCTGCAACTATTTTGGCGCATTTTTTACGTGAACACGGTGTGATCCCTGAAAAATGTGACTTAAACTCGATTTTATTTTTATTAACCCCTGCAGAAACGACGGAAAAACTCGCTCTGTTAGTTTCTCATTTAGTACGCTTTGAACAATTATTGGATGAAGATGCGTTATTAGAAGATGTACTTCCATCAGTATACCAGCGCTACCAAGAGCATTATCAAGGTTATACATTGCGTCGTTTATGCCAAGAAATGCATCAATTGAGCGTTAATGACAATATCAAGCAGTTGCAAAAAGAGATGTTCCGCAAGGCACATTTCCCTGAAGTCAAAATGAACCCACAACAAGCGCATTTAGAATTTATTCGTGGCAATTGTGAGCTATTGCCATTGGATGAACTCGAAGGGCGCATTGCGGTAGAGGGCGCTTTGCCATATCCACCTGGCGTCTTATGTGTTGTGCCTGGGGAGGTGTGGTCAGGCCCTGTACTGCGTTATTTCAAAGCTCTTGAAGCGGGGATTAATGCGTTACCAGGCTTCGCACCTGAGCTGCAAGGCGTGTATATTTCGAAAAATGAAGGCGAGAAAAAACGTGTCTATGCGCATGTTTTAAAATAATTTCCTTCGTATTCAGACTTTAAGCGTAGATTTTGCCTTATCGGGTCGTTACATTGGAGTCAGAGCCATCTCTGACTCCAAATTTATAAGGTAAGGTATGAGCAAAAAAATCATTCTTGATTGTGACCCTGGTCATGATGATGCTATCGCATTATTACTGGCTTACGGTAACCCAGATATCGATTTATTGGCTGTAACAACCGTTGCAGGTAACCAAACCCTTGAAAAAGTGACTCGTAATGCACTGGCAATCGCTGAAATGGCGAAGATCACGGGTATTCCATTTGCTGCGGGTTCGATTCGCCCATTAGTTCGTGGCATTGAGGTTGCACCTGATATTCACGGCGATTCAGGGCTTGATGGGCCTGTATTACCCACGCCAACTTTACAGCTTGATGAAAGGCATGCTGTTTCATTGATTATCGATACCATCATGTCTCACCCACCGAAAACCGTCACATTAGTTCCGACAGGTGCGCTGACAAACATTGCCCTTGCTGCTCGTCTTGAGCCACGTATTGTTGAGCGGGTGAAAGAGGTGGTTTTGATGGGAGGTGGCTACCATGTCGGTAATTGGAGTGCGGTGGCGGAGTTTAATATCAAAATTGATCCTGAAGCGGCACATATTGTCTTTAATGAAAAATGGCCATTAACGATGGTTGGGCTAGACTTGACCCATCAAGCATTGGCAACACCTGAAATCGTAAACGAAATTGCTGCGATTGGTACCGATTGTTCGCAATTTGTCGTCGAACTGTTGGACTTCTTTGGTAAAATGTACAAACAGGCACAAGGGTTTGATGCGCCTCCGGTTCATGACCCTTGTGCGGTTGCCTATGTGATTGACCCTTCAGTGCTTACCACACAAAAAGTCCCTATCAATATTGAGCTAACGGGGACATTAACATTAGGTATGACGGTGGCGGATTTTCGCCATCCTGCTCCAGCGGATTGCCACACACAGGTCGCCGTGAAGCTAGACCACCATAAATTTTGGCAGCTGATTATCAACGCATTGAAAAATATTGGGTAATAAATGAGTAATAACTTGGAACAAATGCCTTATGAGGCATTAATTGAACGCAGTATGAATGCCTTACAAGCTAAAAACCAATTCCATTGCGATACGTGGAAGTTAGATGAGGCAGACTGGTCAGTCAATCAAGACGAAGGCACCATTATTTTTCATGCGCCAGACAATATAGTGGCAACCGCACCGGTACAAATTGTTGGTACCTATGACCAAAGCCAAGGGAGTTGGATGTGGGGCTGGGCAAACAGTTCTATTGACAGCGCATTAACACAAGATGCGATTACGGTGAAAGCCTATGGTGAACGCAAAGACAACGCATTATTAACAGCGCGGGTCAGTCAAATCGAAGAATATGACGCATGGCAATTAACCGCGCTGGCCTGTGAGCTTAACAACCAGCAAGGGGTATACCGTGGCATTGCGGGGCATACGCTGATCTTCATGACATTTGGTAACGTTTCTCTGCAACAAGTTTAATGGTTAACTCGGTGCTTTATCTGTTGGTTGATAAGGCACTTTAGCCCTCTTTTTTCCATAACCTACCCGTTATACTCAGTTTTTTCAGTCAGGAGCCAGCGCATGTTAGATATTGCACTCGAAGCCGCTAACTTAGTCAAAACCATGACAGTAGAGGCATTTCAAGGTTCGGGCAAATTTGATTATAAACCCGATCGTTCTGTGGTCACGGAAACGGATATCCGCGTTGAAGAAACTATCAGAGCGCTTTTTGCCCAGCGTACCCCGAATATTGCTGTTTTAGGTGAAGAGTTTGGCTTTGCCGGTGAGCAAAAATTTAGCTCGGGTTGGGTGATTGACCCGGTCGATGGCACCCGTGCCTTTATTTATGGTGTGCCATTATTTAGTACCTTAATCGCTTATGTGGAAAATGGGGAACCATTACTCAGTGTGATCAGCTTTCCTGCAATATCTACTCTCTACTGGGCTTCGCAAGGGGAGGGCTGCTGGGTGCAAAACGCAGGGCAGGCGCCAAGGCAACTGAAATTGGGTAGTCAATCGCCTAAATTATTATCAGAGGCAGTGGTAAGCGCATCTGGTATTCACAGTAGTAATTATAACCCACGTGAAGGGGCTCATATTTATCATCTTGATGCCGTGGTCAGCCAAGCTAGTGACTTTATTTTTGCTAATGATGCTTATCAACATGCCATGGTGGCCAGTGGGCGTATTCACGCAGCCATTGATACCATCATGAAACCATGGGATAGCGCGGCACTGATTCCGTGTATCCGAGAAGCTGGCGGCGAGGTGTGTGCGCTAGATGGCAAACGGCAGCAAGCCATGTTCGCGGGGAGCTTGCTATCAACAGCCACACCGGAATTGGCCGAACACATTATTGAATTGATGAATAGTTGAAGATGAGCGCGTGAAGATAAGCATCCTCACGCGGTTTAATCGTGATGAATTAGCTAAAATCAAAATGCAAACGTAGCTTTTTGCAATGTAAACAACGGAATAAGTAACCTTGGGCATCGCTATCTTGGTGGAGAATATTTTCCAGTTCTGAGATTGAAAAACCATAATCAGCGATATCATTTTCAAGGGAAACAAATTCATCCAGCCTATCTTTGATGTCATCCCAACAAACATAGCCTATAAATTCACAGGGTTCTTGGCAGTGTGCGAGCCAAATTTCTTGCTGCCATCCGCGATAACCTGGTGTTCGTTTAATCAGCTCGTCAAACTTTTCAGTCGGATAGGGGTTTATGGTTTGTAAAAACTCGCCGTTCTCATCATATTCACAATCAATACCTTCAACACTGGCAGCGTCTTGAAATTCCCCGTCAAATTTTGCACTCGCAGAGCCATCAGCAATACACCATGGGCAAAGTGCTTCAATATCATCAATAGAATAAAAAGGGCTTTCATAATAAATATCAGTAGGTTGCTGACAGCAATCACAGTTTACTGTTTTATCTGTCAGAAATGCTTCTGTTTCAATTGGGTTTGGATGGTATTTAAACTTAGGGAGTGTTCGGTTATTGAGCGCCATATACAGTTCCTAATAAAGGTTGCACCGGAAGTAAGCCAACGAGTGGGAAAGAATATCACAATGCCGTTTGATTATGTTTCTCGGTTTTATTGCATAGGCGGGTTTCAGACAAATCAAAATATTCAATTAATTTGAATGATTCGAACGATATTATTAGATTTAACCTAAATGTCATTACCGCTATGATACCTTCATCGCAGACAACAAGGGTTGTCTCATCGTATACACAGTGAAGGAATTAGATTATGAACATGTTAAAAACTTTGATGGCAGCTTCAGTATTATCTATGGTCGCATTTGGTGCATCAGCAGCAACAATCACTGCAACAGGCGATACACTGGCTTCAACCGAAGCGATGATTGCCGCTAAAGCCAAAGCAGCGGGTGCAGACAGCTACACAATTACCAGTGCTCGTATGGGTAACTTTGTCACAATGAGCGCAGAAACTAAATAACGAATTGTGTGAGTTTCTCTTATTGAAATATTTTTGATGAAAAGTGGTGTTTATGAGGCTGTAAGTAGATTCAATGCCACTTTTTATCTGATAATTGAGGAGTCGTTGAGATGAGTTTTAAATATAACCGCCTAGATAAAGATAATGCAGCTGTATTACTTGTTGATCATCAAACGGGTTTGTTATCGTTAGTTCGTGACCAAGATCCAGATAAATTCAAGAATAGCGTGTTAGCACTTGCCGATCTGGCAAAGTATTTTAACTTACCAACTATTTTGACGACATCTTTTGAAGATGGCCCTAATGGCCCGTTAGTCCCTGAATTAAAAGAAACCTTTCCTAATGCCCCTTTTATTGCCCGCCCTGGCCAAATTAACGCGTGGGATAACGAAGAGTTCGTAAAAGCTGTCAAAGCCACAGGTAAAAAACAGCTAATTATTGCGGGTGTTGTGACAGAAGTGTGCGTGGCATTTCCTGCATTATCTGCACTGGAAGAAGGCTATGAAGTTTTTGTTATCACTGATGCCTCAGGTACATTTAACCCCATTACACGTGACGCAGCGTGGGATAGAATGTCAAAAGCAGGTGCTCAACTGATGAGCTGGTTTGGTGCTGCTTGTGAATTACACCGTGATTGGCGTAATGATGTGGAAGGGTTAGGAACTTTGTTCTCAAACCATATCCCTGATTACCGTAACTTAATGACCAGCTATGCACTGCTTTCTGCGAAAAAATAGTGCGTGACTAAGTATTAAAATGACATAATTGGTTTATAAACCCTCGATATGGCATTGCTCATATCGGGGGTTATTTTGTTAAATTAACTGACCCCAGCAGCTTATTTTCGTCATCATCGCACTTAGTTCTCTCTATGTTATAATAGCCACTGTTTTTGCTTGGCTCCTTGCTTTTTGGGGCTATCCATTTGATTTAAACACACAAGATCACCATGCATCAAAATACCTCAAAACAAGGCTATACCAATTTAAACCGATTTTCCGTTGCGCCGATGCTCGATTGGACCGATCGCCATTGCCGCTATTTTCATCGTTTACTGAGCAAAAATACCTTGCTATACACCGAAATGGTCACCACTGGGGCGATTATTTATGGGAAAGGGGATTATTTGGCATTTAGCGAAGAAGAACATCCGGTTGCATTACAGCTTGGGGGAAGTGACCCTGCTGCTTTGGCGCAATGTGCTAAGCTTGCACAAGAGCGCGGTTATGATGAAATAAACTTAAATGTGGGTTGCCCATCTGACCGTGTACAAAATGGCCGTTTTGGAGCTTGTCTGATGGGGGATGCGCAGTTGGTGGCGGATTGTATAAAAGCGATGCAAGACGTGGTATCCATCCCTGTTACGGTCAAAACTCGCATTGGTATTGATGAGCAAGATAGCTACGAATTTTTGTGTGATTTTATCGAAACAGTCTCTACCAAGGGCGGCTGTGAAATGTTTATTATCCATGCGCGTAAAGCATGGTTATCTGGACTAAGCCCGAAAGAAAACCGTGAAATCCCCCCATTAGATTACCCACGTGTTTATCAATTGAAGCTCGATTTCCCGCATTTAACGATGGCGATTAACGGCGGTATTAAAACGTTAGAAGAAGCAAAAGAACACCTTCAACATTTAGATGGCGTGATGGTGGGTCGCGAAGCATATCAAAACCCGTCTATTTTAACAGCGGTTGATAACCAATTGTTTGGTGAGCACTTTCCTGTGACGAATGGTGTTGATGCAGTGCGGGCGATGTACCCGTATATTGAAAGTGAATTGTCTAAAGGTGCTTATTTAGGCCATATGACGCGCCATATGTTAGGGATTTTCCAAGGCATTCCTGGTGCTCGCCAATGGCGTCGCCATTTGAGCGAAAATGCCCATAAAAAAGGTGCTGACTTAGCGGTCGTTGAACAGGCTCTGGAGTTTGTGACTCGCGGTGAATAGCATATTGATTATAAAGAAAAAACGCCAAAACAGGCGTTTTTTCTGATCGACGAGATACCCGTTATGGGATCAACAGGCTTGATCCTTGGGTTTTTCTTGATTCAATCGTTGCGTGGGCTTTTTGTGCATCTTTCAGGGCAAAAATTTGTGATTGCGGCACATCCACATTCACATTGCCACTTAAAATCATATCAAACAACGCGTGACTGGCTTGGTCTAACTCTGCACGGTTAGTCACATACACCCCCAAAGATGGACGAGTGACGTATAAACCGCCTTTTTGGTTGAGAATGCCCAAATTTACACCCGTGACAGGGCCTGATGCATTACCAAAACTCACCATCAATCCGCGGCGTTTCAGTGAATCTAAAGAAGCAAGCCATGTGGATTGCCCAACAGAGTCATAAGCCACACTGACTTTTTCACCCTGAGTGATCGCTTTAACGCGTGCAGCGATATCTTCGGTTTGGTAGTTAATCACCTCCCATGCACCCGCGTCTTTTGCTCGCAGTGCTTTATCCGCAGAGCCCACGGTACCAATCATTTTGGCACCCAGTGCTTTTGCCCATTGGCAGGCAATTAGGCCTACGCCACCTGCGGCAGCATGGAATAAAAATACTTCATCACGCTTAAGTTGATACGTTTGATGGAATAAATAATATACCGTCATTCCTTTGAGTGAACTCGCTGCGGCTTGTTCAAAGGTAATGCCATCAGGTAAATGAGCAACAGCGTGTTCAGGTACATTGTGCACTTCGCTGTAGGCACCCAGCGGGCCTTGGGCGTACACCACGCGGTCTCCAGGTTTGAAACCTGTGACGTGGGCACCTGTTTTAACGACGACACCAGCGGCTTCAGTTCCGAGACCACTTGGCAGTTTAGCGACAGGGTAAAGGCCACTGCGAACGTAGGTGTCGATAAAATTAATGCCGATTGCGCGGTTTTCGATTTGAATTTCGTTATCAGCAGGTGCGGTTGGGGAATAATCTACAAAGTTTAGAACGTCAGCGCCGCCATGTTGCGCGAACTCGATACGTTTTGCCATGACAATCTCCAATAAGAACCATTTAGTTTTGTTTACAATATCAATCGTTTTACTATAACGCCATGTTTCAATCAGAAGAATTATTGGTTTGTGCTTTTTGTTGAAAACGTTAGCAGGCAATTCTCTTGCCTGAGGGCGTAAAGAAAGCCACAACAAAAATCAGATTGGCGTATACTAGAAGCTGTTCGTTAATTATAGACTTGGATGCAAATGTATGGCTAAAAAACCCTCATCGAATTTTAAAACAGATGCCCCTCGGGATCACCAAATGGAAGGTTTGAAACTTCCACCGCACTCTCTTGAGGCGGAGCAATCTGTTTTAGGCGGTTTGATGTTGGATAACGAACGTTGGGATACTGTCTCTGAACGGGTCACACACGCTGATTTTTTTAGCCGCCCTCACCGCACGATTTTCTCGCAGATGCAATTATTGCTAGAGCGGGGCAAGCCTATCGACTTAATTACCCTGTCCGAATCCTTAGAGCAAGAAGGTGAGCTTGATAGCGTAGGGGGCTTTGCCTACTTAGCTGAATTATCCAAAAATACGCCAAGTGCGGCGAACATTAATGCTTATGCAGACATCGTTCGCGAACGTGCTGTTGTGCGTGACATGATTTCTGTTGCCAATGAAATTGCAGATGCGGGTTACGACCCACAAGGGCGTAGCAGTGAAGATTTGTTGGATTTAGCGGAAAGCAAAGTTTTCCAAATCGCAGAATCCCGAGCGAACAAAGATGAAGGGCCAAAAGGCATTGAAGCTATTTTGTCCGAAACCGTCGAAAAAATTGAGCAGCTTTACCAGCAACCTCATGATGGGGTAACGGGGGTTTCTACAGGTTATCAAGACCTTGATAAGAAAACTGCAGGGTTACAAGGTTCAGATTTAATTATCGTGGCAGCGCGTCCATCGATGGGTAAAACTACCTTTGCGATGAACTTGTGTGAAAATGCGGCGATGACAGAAGAAAAGCCAGTGCTTATTTTCAGCTTGGAGATGCCAGGTAACCAGATCATGATGCGTATGCTTGCGTCACTTTCTCGCGTTGACCAAACGCGTATTCGTACCGGCCAATTGGACGATGAGGATTGGGCGCGTATTTCCAGCACGATGGGGATTTTGATGGAAAAGCGCAACATGTACATTGATGACTCATCTGGCTTGACACCTACAGAGGTACGCTCCCGTGCGAGGCGTATTTACCGTGAACATGGTGGTTTAAGCCTGATCATGATTGACTACCTTCAGTTAATGCGTGTTCCTTCGCTTTCTGATAACCGTACTCTTGAAATTGCCGAGATTTCTCGCTCGCTAAAAGCCTTAGCGAAAGAGCTTAATGTGCCTGTGGTGGCATTATCACAGTTGAACCGTAGCCTTGAGCAACGTGCGGATAAACGCCCCGTTAACTCCGACTTACGTGAGTCGGGGTCTATTGAGCAGGATGCGGACTTAATCATGTTCATCTACCGCGACGAGGTTTACCACGATAACAGCGAGCTTAAAGGGGTTGCGGAGATTATTTTAGGTAAGCAGCGTAACGGGCCAATTGGTACGGTGCGGTTGACGTTTAATGGGCAGTGGTCACGCTTTGATAACTATGCGGGGCCTGCGTATAACGACGAAGACTAAATACTCGTCATAAATACTCGTCATACTTTGCGCTGTCGCGGTGTTGGCTGCACTCAGCTACGCGAGTCACATACTCGTGTATGCTCCCCGCGATATCTTCGCTTGCCGCCTAGCGACAACCCAAACTATTTAGAGTATTGGAATTAGGACGTTGTAATTCGAGTGTTTGAACTAGAGTATTAAAATTGAATGGTTCATAAAATAATATCTAATGGAAATACTCGTCATATTTTGAGCTATCGCGGTGTTGTCTGCACTCAGCTACGCGAGTCACATACTCGTGTATGCTCCCCGCGATATCTTCGCTTGCCGCCTAGCGACAACCCAAACTATTTAGAGTATTGGAATTAGAATATTAAAATTAAATGATTCATAAAAATAATATCGGATGGAAATTGATATTTTTTAGCGTATAACAAATAGAGAATAGACTAAGCTGCCAATGTGCAGCTTAATTTTTAGACAAATTAGAGAGAAGCAAACGAGGGGATCATGAAAGCGGCAACCGCATTAATAAACCGCCGCGCTCTGCGACACAACTTGCAACGGGTGAAAGAGATTGCACCCAATAGCCAACTGATTGCAGTTGTTAAAGCAAACGCTTATGGCCATGGGTTAGTTGGAGTGGGAAGTGCAGTGGAAGCGCTGGTGGATGGCTTTGGCGTGGCAAGGTTGAATGAGGCATTGCTACTGCGCCAACATGGCGTTACAAAGCCCGTCGTCTTACTGGAAGGGTTTTTTGAGCAGTCTGACTTAGTATTGATGGCAGAGCACAAAATTGACACCGTTATTCACTGCATCGAACAGCTTGAAATGCTTGAAGCGGCTAAGTTACCACATTCCCTCAAAGTTTGGATGAAATTAGATACAGGGATGCATCGCCTTGGTATATTACCAAAAGACGCTGAGGCTTTTTATCAACGCCTGCAACGTTGCCAACATGTTGAACTGCCTATTAATATTGTCAGCCATTTCTGTCAAGCTGATGCGCCGCACTTGCCAACAACTCAACGTCAAATCGATTGCTTCAAACAGTTTATTGCAGGCAAAGAAGGCGAAAAATCTATCGCGGCATCCGCAGGTATCCTATTATGGCCTGAAGCTCACTATGACTGGGTTCGTCCAGGAATCATGATGTATGGCGCTTCTCCCCAAGAAGGAAAAAGCGCGGCAGATTTCGGCTTGCAGCCAGTCATGACTTTAAAATCCACCTTAATTGCTGTGAGAGAACATTCAGCAGGCCAATGTGTTGGCTACGGTGAAACGTGGTGCAGTGATCAAGATACTCGCCTTGGGGTTGTTGCCATTGGTTATGGCGATGGCTACCCGCGTAACGTGCCGTCTGGGACGCCAGTATTAATTAATGGGCGAAAAGTGCCGATTATTGGTCGTATTTCGATGGATATGACTGTCGTGGATTTGGGGTTAAATGCCACCGATAAAGTTGGTGATGACGTGGTTTTGTGGGGGAATGGACTGCCAGTTGAAGAAATTGCCGCACAAACGGGTATTATCAACTATGAGTTGCTCACTAAATTGACCTCACGAGTTGCGATGGAATATGTAGACGAATAGTCAACAAAGGGTTATTTTCAAGTAACAACGTAATAACCACGCTGAATAACGCAATGCGCGCTGACATTATCAGTGCCAAATAATGATTAGGAGATGTCCTGTGTTTGAACATGTTGATGCTTATCCGGGCGACCCAATTCTGTCGTTAATGGATGAATTTAATAAAGACACTCGTGATAACAAAATTAATCTGAGTATTGGTCTTTACTACGATGGTGAAGGTAAAACGCCTGAACTGGCAACGGTGGGTACCGCTAAAGCGTCACTAAACAAGTTACCTGCAAGTGCTTCCTTGTATTTACCAATGGAAGGCTTAAAAGATTACCGTCTTGAACTGCAAAAATTGGTATTTGGTGAAGATTGCCCGCTGATTGCACAAGAGCGTATTGCAACAGTGCAAACCATTGGTGGCTCTGGTGCATTAAAAATCGGTGCTGATTTCCTACATCAATACTATCCTGATTCAGAAGTTTGGTGCAGTGACCCAACATGGGAAAATCATGCCTCTATTTTCTCTGGTGCGGGCACAAAAGTTCATTATTACCCATACTTTGATGAAAAAACCAAAGGCGTTAAATTCGATGAAATGCTTGCAACCTTTAAGAAATTGCCAGCAAATAGCATCATTTTAATGCACCCATGTTGCCATAATCCAACGGGTTCTGACTTAACACCGGCGCAGTGGGATGAAGTCACGAAAGTGGCGATTGAACACAAACTGATCCCATTCTTAGATATCGCTTATCAAGGTTTTGCTGAAGGTATCAACGAAGATGCTTACGCGATTAGAGCGATGGTTAAAGCGGGTTTGACCGTGTTTGTCAGCAACTCATTCTCTAAAATCTTTGGTATCTATGGCGAACGTGCGGGTGGATTATCGGTGATTTGTGAAAACACCGATGAGCGCGATCGTGTATTAGGTCAGCTTAAAGCTGGTGTGCGCCGTTTATATTCAAGCCCACCCTCTAATGGGGCAAAAATTGTGGCTGCGGTACTGACCAACAGCGCAGAAAAAGCAAAATGGTTAGCAGAAGTGGAAGAAATGCGTTTACGTATTTTAGACATGCGCACCGTGTTGGTGGATGAGCTGAAAAAAGCGTTACCAACCAAAAACTTCGACCATTTATTGAAACAGCGCGGGATGTTCAGTTATACCGGTTTCACTAAAGAACAAGTGGCTCGTCTAAAAGACGAGTTTGCGGTGTATTTAGTGGGTACGGGCCGAGTATGTATGGCAGGTGTTAACCGCCACAATGTAAAACGTATCGTTGAGGCATTTGCTGCTGTTAGCCAATAGTTAAAGCTAACTCAATGATAAGTAAATAGACGCAGGCTAATCCCTGCGTTTTTTATTACTCGGTTATATTTATGAAACAATTAAGTCTATCTTCTCCTGTTTTATTCCTTGAATTTTTTGTCCGAAAATTTTCCTTTTTTGGTAAAGGTTCTACCCGAGCTCAATTACCTGAAGATGCGTTTTTCTATATGGGAACTTCAAAGGCTAGCCGATATCGTTATTTTGAACGTGTCCACGAAGAATTCATTCAGCGGGATAAATGTTTGCAAGAGTGGGGCTTCAATGCCTATCAACCTGTGATTTCATCACAAATGAGTCAAGAGCAACAACAAATTTGGCAATCACCATCAACGCGTGCAATCATGAAATTGACAGGGGAATACTTCCATGAAAATGAATGGGTTAGAACGAAGAGTGAAACTAAAGTCGCAAAATATTCAGGTGATTGTGACGCGCTGATGTTTGAAAATATTCAGTCATTAGCCCCATACTATTTTGATGTTCATAGCGTGTCGGAACTAGGGGATATTACCACTCACTTCCCACGAAAAACGGTTCCATTGATGATAAAAGCGGGGGAAAGCGTCTGTTTTCTTTGCCGACGAGAAGAGTATGAGTTTATAGGGTGGGGAGGGAAACAACCTAATTTGAACCTAGTGATGTGGGTAAAAAATTACGGTTTTCATAGCCAATTACCTATTTGCGAACAAACTATTATTGATGGTTATGATGGTGCTCACCTCATTGAGCAAGAATACAAAATTCGAGACTTTAGAAAGAGCCATTTGCGTTTCGAATTGGGCTAATGAATACCCTTGCCAATAACACAAGGGTATTCATAGAATATTAGTAGCCGCGTTCTAAAATCGTCTTTAAGAACCTTGAAGTGTGGGACTTCTCACATTCGGCCACCTCTTCTGGTGTACCCGCGATGAGAATTTCACCGCCGCCGCTACCCCCTTCAGGGCCTAAATCAACAATCCAGTCTGCTGTTTTAATCACATCAAGGTTATGTTCAATGACGACAATGGTATTGCCTTGATCACGTAACTGATGCAGAACGACTAAAAGTTGTTGAATATCAGCAAAGTGTAAGCCTGTCGTTGGTTCATCCAAAATATAAATAGTTTGCCCTGTACCGCGTTTGGAGAGTTCCTTAGCCAGCTTAACACGCTGTGCTTCACCGCCTGATAACGTGGTCGCTGATTGGCCAAGACGAATATAGGATAACCCTACATCCATCAAGGTTTGCAGCTTACGAGCAAGGGCAGGAACTGCATCAAAAAACTCACGGGACTCTTCGATAGTCATATCGAGAACCTCATGAATGCTCTTACCTTTGTATTTGATTTCCAAGGTTTCGCGGTTATAGCGCTTACCTTTACACTGGTCACATGGCACGTAGACATCAGGCAAGAAGTGCATCTCAACCTTGATAACGCCATCACCCTGACAGGCCTCACAGCGCCCGCCTTTCACGTTAAAACTAAAGCGGCCTGGGTTATAACCGCGGGTACGGGACTCTGGCACCCCTGCAAATAACTCACGAACAGGAGTAAACACACCGGTATAGGTCGCAGGGTTAGAGCGCGGTGTTCGCCCTATTGGGCTTTGGTCAATATCAATGACTTTATCGAAATGTTCCAAGCCCTCAACATCCAAATAAGGTGCTGGGGTAATGGTGGTTGCCCCATTGAGTTGGCGCTGGGCAATTGGGAATAATGTGTCGTTAATCAGTGTGGATTTACCTGAGCCAGATACGCCCGTAATACAGGTAAATAACCCGACTGGCACTTTTAAAGTCACATTTTTCAGGTTGTTACCTTTTGCGCCAAACACAGTGAGCATTTTGTCTTTATTGACAGGAACTCGCTGTTTCGGAATTTCAATTCGTCGTTCACCGCTTAAGAACTTACCTGTTAAGGAGTCAGGATTCGCAACAATATCTTCTAATGTACCTTGGGCGACAATTTGACCACCATGTACCCCCGCACCTGGGCCAATATCAATCACATGATCAGCGGCGCGAATAGCATCTTCATCGTGCTCTACGACGATCACGGTATTGCCTAAATCACGCAGGTGGATCAAGGTTTCTAACAGGCGATCGTTATCCCGTTGATGCAGGCCAATTGACGGTTCATCAAGCACATACATCACACCCACTAAACCTGCACCAATTTGGCTAGCAAGGCGAATACGCTGTGCTTCACCACCTGATAAGGTATCTGCAGAGCGTGACAAACTTAAGTAGTTTAAGCCAACGTTAACTAGGAATTTAAGGCGATCACCAATTTCTTTCAGTACTTTTTCAGCAATTTGCGCGCGCTGGCCACTCAGCTTTAAGTTTTGGAAAAACTCCATCGCATGGCCAATACTGTAATCTGCGATTTCAGGTAACGTGGTGTTTTCAACAAATACAAAGCGCGCTTCTTTACGTAAACGCGTTCCATTACAAGAAACACAAGGGCGGTTACTGATATATTTCGCCAGTTCTTCACGAACGGCGGTGGATTCCGTTTCTTTATAACGGCGCTCCATATTATTGAGAACACCTTCGAATGGATGGCGGCGAACGGTAATATCCCCGCGATCATTACGATATTTAAACTCAATGGTTTCTTTGCCTGAACCGTACAAAATGATTTTTTGCACTGCAGGGCTGAGTGAATCATAAGGGGCTTCAACATCAAACTTATAGTGCTCAGCCAATGACATTAGCATCTGGAAATAATAAAAGTTACGACGATCCCAGCCGCGAATAGCGCCGCCTGCTAAAGAAATTTCTGTGTTTTGTAACACGCGTTCAGGGTCAAAAAATTGCTGAACGCCTAAACCATCACAGCTTGGGCAAGCCCCAGCTGGGTTATTAAAGGAAAACAGACGCGGTTCTAGTTCCACCATGCTATAGCCACAAACGGAACACGCAAAGTTTGCAGAGAAGACCAGCTCTTCTGCTTGTGGATCGTCCATATCGGCAACAACAGCGGTACCACCAGAAAGCTCTAGCGCGGTTTCAAATGACTCAGCTAAACGTTGCGCGATGTCATCGCGGATTTTAAAGCGATCAACCACGACTTCAATGGTGTGCTTTTTCTGTAATTCGAGTTTAGGGGGATCAGAAAGATCGCAAACTTCCCCGTCAATGCGTGCGCGGATATAACCTTGGCTCGCTAAGTTATCGAGTAATTTAACGTGTTCCCCTTTACGATCTTTGACGACGGGAGCAAGTAACATCATACGGCGATCCATTGGCTGCGCTAAAACATTATCAACCATCTGGCTGACGGTTTGCGCTGCTAATGGAATATCATGATCAGGGCAGCGAGGCTCACCAACCCGCGCAAACAATAACCGCAAATAGTCATGAATTTCAGTGATGGTTCCCACGGTAGAACGTGGGTTATGTGAAGTGGACTTTTGTTCAATCGAAATCGCAGGAGAGAGCCCTTCAATATGGTCTACATCAGGCTTTTCCATTAAGGACAGGAACTGGCGCGCGTAGGCAGAAAGTGACTCAACATACCGGCGCTGGCCCTCTGCATACAGGGTATCAAAGGCTAAAGAGGATTTTCCAGAGCCTGACAAACCCGTGATAACAATCAGTTTATCACGAGGAATAACGAGATTGATGTTCTTCAGATTATGCGTGCGTGCGCCGCGGACTTCGATATTATCCATTTACCACTTCCCGGATGATTTGATATTGAACAATCGCAAGCGATCATTATCACATATTTTTCCCTGAATGGATATACAGTACTCGTTATATTTTCTGGCCTGTACAGATTTAAATTCGCTGTGTTGTTGGCTGCACTTAGTTGCGTAGTAGTAAGCATCCCTACGATGCATTCATTTACCGACTAGCTGTATTCAGAATCGAATGTTTTGAGGTGAAAAATACAAAATTACAAACAAATTCAAGGGGAAAAATAATTTGTTGGAAGGCGTGCTACTGAGAGAATAATTTTGTGTCTATACTGAAAAAAGTGCTCTGGGATTTCACTTAACTTTGGAAAGCGTTTCGCAAGTTTAAATATGCAATTTCAATTGTTGGTGCAAATCAGTTCGGTCATTGGTAAACTTCAAGGCTAATCCAGAGATTAAAATTCAATGCATCAGGAGCAATAAATGGCCAGCAGAGGCGTAAATAAAGTAATTCTTATCGGTAACCTAGGGCAAGATCCTGAAATCCGTTATATGCCTAACGGCGGAGCTGTGGCAAACCTGACTCTGGCAACTTCTGAAAGCTGGCGCGATAAGCAAACTGGCGAGATGCGTGAAAAAACTGAATGGCATCGCGTGGTGATTTTCGGCAAATTAGCTGAAGTTGCAGGTGAATACTTGAAAAAAGGTTCACAAGTCTATATCGAAGGGTCTTTGCAAACGCGCAAATGGCAAGACCAAAGCGGTCAAGATCGCTACACGACGGAAGTGGTTGTGAATATTGGCGGTTCTATGCAAATGTTAGGTGGTCGTGGCGGTGATGCGCCATCACAAGGCCAAGGTGGTCAAGGTGGTTGGGGTCAACCTCAACAGCCACAAGCTGCACAGCAATTCAGTGGTGGCGGTGCTGCACCTGCACGCTCACAAGCGCCAGCACCACAAAATAATGAGCCACCAATGGATTTCGATGACGATATTCCGTTTTAATTTGTTATTTTAATAACTATAAATATATAAAAGGCTTCCTCGTGAAGCCTTTATTCTTTTATATTTTAAATATAACTATCAAATAAAAATTTTTTATTAATATAATAAAATAAAAAATGGTTATAAACCTTAAGGGATTATTAATTTTTTTATCAAAAATAAATAATAAAAAAGCTCCAGTAATTAACTTACTTGGAGCTTTGTATTGGAGGTGGAATAAAAAGGGTAAGTACAAATTTTATTTTCATATTGCGTATCAGGCTACTTTAGGTTCCAATAGTAAAGGGTCATTCTGACTTTCACCGGAAATTCGGTAGACTGATGGCGACGTACCTAAATAAGCGCGGAATCGCTTTGCAAATGATTGCTGGGAGTCAAATTGGTATTTTAATGCAATATCAATTACTTGTAGTTCTGTGGTGCAGAGGTCTTTTGCTGCTTCACAAATCCGCCTTCGACGAATATATTCACCTAAAGGTATCCCGACAACCTTACGAAACACTCTTTGTAAATGCCATTTTGTATATCCAGATTTTAGTGCAATATCATCCAGTAATAGACGACTGGTTAAGTTCATTTCAATCCAAACTATTATTTCATTAACAACTGTAGATTGAAATTCTGTGTATTTCCCATTATAGGGAACAGGGATTTCTTTATACATAATGTTTTTCCTACGAGTTACTTTTTAATCATATCCTTCATTAAGTAAACAGCCAATAAATAAATACTAAACAAATAGGAATACAGGCTGTTAATTTGTTAAATGACATTAATAGCAAATTTTAATTAATCTCTAACCAGTAGTGTTTGCCTTAAGATAATATATTTATCAGGAATCGAGTAAAACGAGTGATAACTGAACCTCGATCCTACAATAAGCATTACAATCACCAGGATCGAGACAGTTCATACTGATCAGTGTGTTGGAATATATTTTTTAAGTCTCCAAAAGCTGAGCAAAATAGCGATGGAAATTATAATGGATAGTATATTCATCGCTTGCCAGCCAATGGTGAAAAAGAGAATGCCAGCCCCGAGGCTGCCAATGCCGCCAAAAAAGTAGATCAGAAAATCAGTTGTTCCTTGCACTTTTGCTCTTTCATGAACTTCATAGCTGTGGGGCAGTAAATTGGTGGTGCTGATTAAAAGTAAATTCCAAGCTACCCCAACAAAAATACCAGAGAGCAAATAGTGATAAAAACCATTACCTAGTAAATTCATCACAGCAGATAAAATCAATAAAATGATGCCACATAAAATAATGCGTTTTGCCCCTAAATGCTGAATTAATGTCCCTGTGAAAAATGAGGGAGCAAACATACCCAATACGTGAAACTGAAACACGATTGCGATTGATGAAAATGGAAAATCATGTTGCTTCATCGAGAGTGGAATAGAGGCAAAAGTAAAGACGACAATCGCATAACCAATGGCACTCACAATCGCGATTAATTTCAGTATTGGCTGTGAATACAATGCCTTATAGCTTCGTTTAATTAAATTTTCATCGAGTGGTACTTTCACCATTTTTTTCAATGGCACAATGAGCAATAAAATAAATGCGATAACATAAATACCCGCTAACGTAGCAAAAGGGCCTGCAAACGGATATTTTGCAAAAAATCCTTGGGTCATAATAGCCAGTGTTGGGCCAATTAAGGCAGCGGCAATACCACCACTCATCACAAGACCAATCGCTTTAGCGCGCAGTGAAATAGGGGCTTCTTCGATAGCAGCGAAGCGAAATTGTTGTGCAGTGCCAATCGCAATTCCAGTGAAAAATAAACCTAGGGAGAAATAGATTAAATTACTTTCTAAAACCCCAAGAATCGATAATCCAGCACCAATTAGCCCGCCAATGTTTCCGATAATAAACCCAATTCTTCTTGAATATTTTTGCATCAAAAAGGCAATAGGGATTGTTGCGAGTATCAAACCAACATACTGACTTAACAGGGGAATTGTGGCATGTTTTGGGTCAGTTGCTAAGTTTTCGCCAATCACAACAGCAACTGAAAGGACAATGGCATTCCCTGTTATAAATAATGCAAGTGTGGTGGCTAACCACCAAACAGACCTTGGCATAGAGACCTCTTTCTTATAAAAATCAAATAAAATCAATTTATTGAATATGAATTTTGTTCACATCGTCATATTCTTTGGCTCTATGGTACAACTTCAAGTTAACTTTAAGTCAAGTGATAGGTTGGGGATGTTTTAATAGTGAATTCTGCTTTATTTTGATTTAAATTAAGATGATGGCTCTGATATGGTTGAATGTGATGAGGCTCGCATTTAGGAGGGATGAGAACTGAAAAACGAAAAAATGATTGTCAGAGTAACAAAATTATGTTTTCTTAAAGGAAGTTAAGAAAACAACAAAAAATTAAACAAACAGACTAAAACAGGAAAACCCCGTGAACATGACTTTTAATCACTTAAACCTACTACTAACCGCGCCACGTGCTGCGGTGGTCGTGCGTGTGGTGGTGGTCGTGGGCTTAGCGCCGTAACGGGTACAAATCAACGCAGATTTAGAAACCCCGCCGGCGCAAACCGAGCGGGGTTTTTTATTCTCTCTCGCTCAAATCCGCAGGCTAGCAAAGGATAATTATGATGAGCGAATCGGGCAACACATCACCACAGAAAACGCGTTTTACGGGCGCAGAATTAATTGTACATTTACTGGAAAAACATGGTATTACCATTGTTTCTGGCATTCCAGGTGGGGCAGCTTTGCCTTTTTATGATGCATTAGGAAAAAGCAAAAAAATTCGCCATATTCTTGCTCGTCATGAGCAAGGGGCGGGTTTTATTGCTCAGGGTATCGCTCGAACAACAGGCAAAGCCGCTGTGTGTATTTCGTCGAGCGGCCCTGGCGCAACCAACTTAGTGACTGCAATTGCTGATGCAAAACTAGATTCTATTCCACTGGTTTGTATTACGGCACAGGTGCCTTCTTCAATGATAGGGACAGATGCATTCCAAGAAGTTGATACTTATGGTATTTCTATTCCAGTTACCAAGCATAACTATTTAGTTCGCAGCATAAATGATTTGCCACAGGTGATTTGCGATGCTTTTCGTATCGCTGAATCAGGCCGTCCAGGGCCAGTTTGGATTGATATACCGAAAGACGTTCAAACCGCGACTATTGAGTTAACCGAGATACCTGACATTTTACCGAAAGATAAAGCGCCAAATTTTGATATGGAAAAAGTACTCCAAGCGGCGCAAATGATCAACGAAGCTAAACGTCCAGTGCTGTATTTTGGCGGTGGTGTTATCAGCTCTGCTTCAACAGAAACGGCGATTGCATTTGCAGAAAAGGCTGCTTTGCCCACAACCATGACCTTGATGGCATTGGGTACTGTGCCTATGCGACATCCTTTGTATTTGGGAATGTTAGGTATGCACGCCGCGGCAAGTACCAATATGGTGATGGAAGAATCAGATTTACTGATTGTTATTGGAGCACGCTTTGATGATAGAGCCATCGGAAAAGCTGAAAAATTTTGCCCTAATGCCAAAATTATTCACGTTGATATTGATAAAGCGGAAATCAGTAAAATTAAGCGTCCAGACATTGCTATCCATGCTGATGCAGGGCAAATTTTGGAATTATTGTTGCCATTGGTTGAGCGAAATACGCGAAATGAATGGATCAAACGAGTCGATGAGTTAAAAGCAAAATACCCATTAAACTTAAGCGATGCAGATAACCCATTAAACCACTATGGTTTGGTGTTAGCTGCGGCTCGTGCCGCGGGTGAAGAGGCCATTGTCACAACCGATGTTGGTCAGCACCAAATGTGGGCTGCACAAGTTTATCCGTTGTCTCGCCCTCGCCAATGGTTAACTTCAGGCGGTTTAGGCACGATGGGCTTTGGTTTACCTGCTGCGATTGGTGCTGCTTTGGCTGAACCTGAAAAAACCATCGTATGTTTTTCTGGTGATGGTAGCCTGATGATGAATATTCAAGAATTAGCGACAGCAGCTGAACATCAATTAAATATCAAAATCGTTTTAATGAATAACCAAGCGTTAGGTATGGTTCATCAGCAACAAGATTTATTTTTTGAAAACCGTATATTTGCTGCAGCTTATCCGTACCAAACTGACTTTATTAAGATAGCGGCAGGCTTTGGTTTACAAACCTGTGATTTGAATAATGAGGCAGACCCTGCAATGGCACTGGAAGCGGTTATGAATACCAAAGGCCCTTGTTTAATACATGCCCTGATCGATGTGAATCAGAAGGTATATCCAATGGTTCCGCCAGGTGCCGCTAATATTGATATGATTGGAGCGTAATTATGGTACTTGAACACCACCCAATTGCTTTAGAGTTAATTGTGCGTAACCACCCTGGCGTTATGTCTCATATTTGTGGCCTATTTGCTCGTAGAGCATTTAACGTAGATGGCATTCTTTGTATGCCAATTAAAGATAAAGACGAAAGCCGCATTTGGTTATTAGTCCAAAAAGACGAACGCTTATCGCAAATGATTAATCAAGTCGAAAAACTTGAAGATGTTAGGGAAGTACGTTTTAGCGATAATTTACAGCTGTTTGAAACAATGCAAAATTATTTGCAGTAATTCTTAAACTTGGTTTTTCAAATAAGCTCATACTTTGGTATGGGCATATTTTTTAGCCAAATAATGTTGAATCGGGGTTTCTTAAAACGAACGAAAGTGATATAACATCAAAAGATAAACAAATAGTTTCTCAGTTTATGATGAAGAATAAAGGGAACAAAAACGATGCAAAACAATATCTATCTTTCGAATACCTATCAATATGAAGTAGAGACAATGTTAGTTAATACAGGCCATGATGAGGAGGGTGAGTGGATTGCACTTGAAGATAATATTTTTCATCCTCAAGGCGGCGGTCAACCTGCGGACACAGCCTGGGTTAATGAATTTAGTGTTCGGATAAAGAAACACTTGAATGGGTTAATTGTTGCTTATTTACCTGAATGCGCTTCTCTCAATGCTGAGGAAAGGGTTATAGCAAAAGTTGATAGTGAGAAACGCCGACGCTATGCTGCGCTTCATACTGCAGGGCATTTGTTAAATTGGGAATTACGTCGTTTTGGCTGGATGGCACAAAAAGGGCATCATTTCCCAGATGAATCAAGAGTAGAGTTTACTATGATGGAAAATCAAGTAACCCCTTTTGAAGAACTTGATAGCGCTGAAATTGAAGGCATTATCAATCAAAGTTTACAAAGTGCCCGTAAGGTTGATATTAAGCAAAATGGTGAAATGCGGATAAGCTATATCGACCAAACAGAAGATATGCCATGCGGAGGGACGCATGTCGCCTCGTTAGATAATATTTGCCATTTTTCAATTAAGTCGATGAAATTTAAAAAGGGAACGTTACGTATTAGCTATGATGCACAGCATGTTACAGTTTAAACGCCATCACTAAGATGTGAATATGTCATCACTACAGTTGCTTGAAGTTCACCATCCATACATAAGTAGGAATGTGGAAAATCGCCGCTAAATGCATAAAAATCCCCTGCTTCTAAGACAATATTTTGATCGTTGTTTAAGCGTAACATGAGCGAACCTGAATTAACCATAATATGTTCGTGGGTTCCCGTCATGTGAGCAGGGCTATTAATGATTGCGCCTCGTTTCATGGTTAGCTGCCAGATTTCCGAGATATTTCCCATGCTGATACGAAATTTAAATTGCTGAGAGTACTCGCTTTCATCACTCGGTGTAGATTTTACAAAATAAGGGTAGGCTTCATGTTGACGCGTAAATAAATCGCTTAGCGGAAATCGCAGTGCTATAGCAATGGACTCCAATGTATCGATACGTGGGTTTGAATCCCCAGATTCTAATTTTGAGAGCGCCGCTTTAGATATGCCTGAAAGGCGAGAAAGTTCGTTAAGTGAAAGATTTCTCGCTTGTCTAAGTAAACGAATTTTTTGGCCAATTTTTATATTAATTTTTTTATCCATGTTGTGTCTTTCCTTGAATATTGGTCTATTGTGCTAATTCTACATCACTCAGCGAATCAAATCACATACTCTTGGTTATCCATACTATTTCAATGCGTTATTTAATTTTTTGATAGAGATTTGAATTTTTAAAAATGAAAAAAATAAAGCTATTTAATAAATCTGATAATAACTATAGTGAGGGCGTTAAAAACTTTCGGAGTTAAGCGCTATGCCGTTTGAATTATTCTCACCAGAAATGGCGATTTGTTTTACGACGTTGTTGTTTGCCTATATTGTTTTTGGAATGGCGGGCTTTGGGTCTGCACTGATTGCTACACCTGTACTCGCGTTGTATTTACCTCTGAATATGATCGTTCCCATTTTAGCGTTAATTGATTTAACGGCTGCGGTATTAAATTTACTTAAAGATGGAAAAAATGCGGATTATCAGGAAATAAAATGGATTATTCCCCTAATGATAGTGGGAAGTTTAATTGGCGCAGCGATTTTATTAAAAACACGACCAGATATATTAGTTTTGTTATTAGGGCTGTTTGTTATTGGTTATGTGTTAAATGCTTTCTTATCAAAAAAAAACAAAAAACCGTTTTCAAAAGCGCTCGTTGTCCCTTTTAGTTTGATTGGCGGGGTTTTTAGCGCGTTATTTGGGAGCGGTGGTTTTATTTATGCAATGTATTTATCCAGTCGGATTGAAGATAAACAGCGTTTTCGTATCACCCAAATGACACTAATTGGTTTTAGTACGCTAACACGTGTGGTCATTTTTTTGGTTATGGGAGTGTACCTTAACCTTGATACTTTATTGATTGCATTAGCATTCTGTCCAGCAATGTTGCTTGGAACTTGGTTGGGTAGGCACATTACATTAAAAATCACCCGTGAAGCTTTTTTGAAAATTATTAATCTAGTGATTTTAGTTTCAGGCATAGCCTTGTTATATCGATATTTCTTTGTTCTTTAATTATAAATACCCGTTAAAACACAAATTTATTTTATAAAGATAAATAGCAGAATATAGGCGGCATGCTACAATCACCGCTGGCATTATTAGGTTTATTGATAATGCGGCGGTTTTTTATATTATTAATAATTAATTTTATGGAGTTAAAATCTAATTCTTTGATTAAGTATTTAGATTAATACCAAAATGAGCTCTGATAATCAGTGTTTACACAATTTTCGACATTCCCCTTCATTTGCTATTTTTACGATTACGACCAGTATTGCCGTTATTGGCATCGTCATTGGGTTAAGTATTCCAATGGTAGCTTTGAGATTAAATAACTATGGTGTGAATGAACTCACCATCGGTATTATTTCCGCTGCGCCAGCTTTAGGGATGTTTTTAATCGCGCCTGTTGTACAGCGTATTGTGCAATGGTCAGGCAAGCGCAAAGCGATGTTAATTGCCACCATTATTTCAGGTATTAGCTTATTACCGCTATTAAGTACGCTACCTCTTTGGTTATTATTTCCTTTACGATTGATAACAGGGCTTGCCAGTGGTGTCATGATTTGCTTAGGCGAAACGTGGATTAACGAATTATCGCCTGAAAACAAACGTGGACGGATCCTCGCGATTTATACCACGGTATTTACTGTGAGCCAGCTACTTGGGCCTTCTTTTATTGCTTATTATGGTGTAGAAGATAAATCCCCTTTGCTTATTTGTACCCTTATCCATTTGATTTCGGTTGTGTTATTTATATTAATGGATCAAAAAGTAGGTGATCGATTGTCCGCTACAGCAGAAAAATCAAATTTTTCTATTATCCAGTTTGTGAAAGTTGCGCCTGGAATTTGTGGGGGAATATTATTTTTCGCCTTTTTTGATGGCACGATTTTATCCATGTTCCCTATCTATGGGATGGGGATGGGACACACAGAAGCGGTGGCTGCACTGATGATTAGCGCGATTTTAGCGGGTGATGCAATCATGCAGCTACCTTTTGGCTGGCTTGCTGACCACATGAATCGGGAGAAACTCTATCGGATCTGTGGTGTTGTAACATTGGCAGCTAGTTTCTTATTACCATTTACCATTACTCAGCCTTATTTAATTTGGGTATTGTTGTTTGTATTGGGAGCAACTGCGGGGGCAATTTATACCATTGCGTTGGTGCAGATTGGCCAATATTTTAAAGGGAATGAGCTGATTATTGCGAATGCGGCAGCAGCGATGTTGTGGGGGATTGGTAACTTATCTGGGCCTCTGCTCGCAGGGGTCGCGACATCAATTTCACCATCAGGCTTACCTATTTTATTGATTTTGTCTGCGGCTATTTTTTTGTGGTTTACCCGAGCGAAATACAGTGCGCAAGTTACTGAGCAAGCGACATATTAATTTTAGCGGGTGAATTAGCACCCGCTTCACTTTATTCTGTGACTTTATAAACGACTAAATTCTCACGATATTCATCTGGTCGATGGTTGTGCCAAAAAAGTACCATACCTTGTGGGGCAGGCTTCACTTCTTTTGATAATACGATTAACCAGCGGCAGTGCTCTGGTTTTTGGAACTTATCCTGTCGTTGGTGTAGAACTTTTGTGTAGTAATACAACATTGGCGCTTCTGATTCTCCAATATTATCAGAGGCCATACAATCATCAGCTGTATATTGGCCTACTAAATGCTGTTTTAAATCGACAAAAACCCCTTCAAAACCTTTTGTGTAATCAACCCAACCCAAAAATAAGGTTAAGATCACTCCCCAAACAGTACAGAGCCCGAGTACCCAGTTTTTCATCATTTGAAAAGCGGGGGAAAGGTTTGGAATGATTCGGTTACGCAAGAACCAAACCAGTGTAATCAATACCCCGCAGATGAAAGTGATAGTGGAAAAGGGCATTTGATAACTCATGGGGAGCCAACGGCTAAATAATGTTAAGTATTCTTGATGGTTGCCCGTTAATACGATGAAATAGCTGACCCATAGAAATGCGACTAAGAATGACCAAAACACAGCAGAGAAACGTGAAACCCCATTGAGAACTTTTTCAGGAATAGCCAAAAGTGCAGGTGTACCAATAATCGCCATTGGTGCGATAAAAGGAAGAAGGTATAGTGCACGGCCAGAGGCAGAAATTTGCAAAAAGACTATGCCTAAGAGCGGGAATAATGTGAGTAAATAGGTGTTAGAAGTCATTAAGCGTTTGATTGGGTGGCGTAAGAAATAAGCGACTGCCAACAAACCCGATGGTAGAGCAAACAATGAAACGGCTGCAGGGATACGTGTTAAATTTGCTTTTGCACCGAGTTTTTCAACAGAAAAGCCAAAAAAGCGACCGATGTTATTTTCCCAAAACCAAACCATAAATAAATCAGGGTGTTGCTGGTAAAGCATGATTGGCCAAGGGAGGATAGCAATAAGCGCCGCTAATCCAGCCGCAAAACTATAGCACCAAAATTGTTTTGTACGGCATTGAGTTAAAAATACAGGGGCTAATAGCAGACAAATCCACAGGACTCCAGGAATAAAGACACCTTTTGAGAGCATCGTTACCACTGTTCCCACGCAGAGCCAAACCGCTGACATTCCCATTTTTTGTTGTTGGATCAACCCTAATAGCCCATAAAGCCCGATTGTTGCACCTGCTACCAGGGCGACATCAGTAAACATATCATGGCTATGGCGGAGGATCCCTGGCGCGCAGGCATACAGTGCAAATGCAATCCAAATACGGATATCAGTAAAGTCCCTTGCAGTAAAAAAGCGGCGAGCTAAGAACACAAAAAATGAAAAGTTAATGACTGAAAAAAATAAGCTGGCAGTTCGTGCCGCATCGTAGAGTGGCATAAACCCTGAAAATAAGTGGGAGGTTAGGGTTGCAACCCAATAATAAAGCGGGGGTTTTTCCATAAAAGGCTCACCCGCATTGGTTGGAACTAACCATTTCCCTGTTTCATACATGGTTTGAATAATACCAAAGCTGTAGTTTTCATCTTGTTTCCATGGACTATGACTATAGATACCAGGGAGTAAATATAGGACAAGGAAACTGATAAAAAGTAGTAAAACACCCCGTTGTAATGTGATGGATGGTGTATTTTTATTTGGCATATTCATTTAAGACTTTAGTTCACGGTGATAAAAATAAAATAATAACTACGGTTAATAGTTTTTTAGCTCATATATAAAAATAATATTTACTCATTGACGGATATTTATATTTTTTGAAAATATTATTCACTAACACATATTTAAACTATTTTACCATGAAATAATAATGAGTTAGCTAACCGTTTTGTAAGCAAATATTCAGTGATTATATCAAAAAAAATAATCTCGCTATATAAACAAAGTCTATATGAAATTGAATTAGCTATTTTTACCTAATGTTATCTTTAATAAATGGTGAAGAATAATAAATATTATTAATAAAGCCGTATTTATCATCGGGTATTTTATTCTATTTTTCGAGGTGGAAAATGAGTTTGATGCAGAGAAAAAACTAAAAACACTTGATCATTTGCCCGTTTTCGAACGATAATTGCTCTCCTCACAATACGCCCTATTCTTATTTTTAAGCCAAACGATTGCGCCATTGTTTTGATTGAGATTTTTCCTCTCGGTCAATAAGGTTTTTAGAAATACGTAATCGTTTACGTCAGCGGGAGTGTGATGAGCCAGTAAGATGGGCATATAAACTTATTGGCTTTTAGCGTGTTCGTTTACCATTAACAGCAGAGGTACACCATGTCAGGCCAACAGGCTTCATCCAACTGCAAATTGGATTCATTTTTTAAGATCACCGCTCGCGGCTCTTCCGTTCGCCGTGAAATCATTGCAGGGCTAACCACATTCTTAGCGATGGTTTATTCTGTTATTGTGGTGCCTGGTATGTTGGGGCAGGCTGGTTTCCCGCCTACTGCAGTGTTTATTGCTACCTGTTTAGTGGCCGGTTTCGGTTCATTATTAATGGGGCTATGGGCGAATTTGCCGATGGCAATAGGTTGTGCCATTTCACTTACCGCATTTACCGCTTTCAGCTTAGTTTTAGGCCAGCAAATTAGTATCCCTGTTGCGTTAGGCGCCGTATTTCTAATGGGGTGCTTGTTTACCATTATTTCTGTAACAGGCATTCGTAGTTGGATTTTACGTAATATGCCAATGGGCATTGCACATGGTACAGGGATTGGTATCGGCCTGTTTTTATTATTGATTGCTGCAAATGGCGTGGGTTTAGTGATTAAAAACCCAAATGCTGGCCTACCTGTGGCTTTAGGTGAATTTACCTCTTTCCCTGTTTTAATGTCATTAGCGGGTCTTGCAGTTATTTTCGGCTTAGAAAAGCGCCGTGTACCAGGTGGCGTGTTATTAGTCATTATTGCGATCTCAATTATTGGTTTAATTTTTGATCCTGCAGTGAAATACCAAGGTTTCTTTAAATTACCGTCATTAGGTGACGATGGTCTTTCTCTTGTTTTTAATATGGATATCATGGGTGCGTTGCAACCAATGGTACTGCCAAGTTTATTGGCGCTAGTCATGACTGCCGTATTTGATGCGACGGGTACAATCCGTGCCGTTGCAGGGCAAGCGAACTTATTAGATAAAGACGGGCAAATTATTGATGGTGGAAAAGCATTAACCGCTGACTCCGTAAGTAGCATTTTTGCGGGGGCGATAGGTGCTTCACCAGCGGCGGTTTACATTGAATCAGCCGCGGGAACAGCTGCTGGTGGGCGTACGGGGTTAACTGCTGTTGTTGTTGGAGTGCTATTCCTACTGATCCTCTTTTTATCGCCATTGTCATACTTAGTGCCGGCTTATGCGACAGCACCAGCACTGATGTACGTTGGTTTGTTAATGTTAAGTAACGTTTCAAAATTAGACTTTGATGACTTTGTTGATTCGATGTCTGGCCTGCTGTGTGCGGTGTTTATCGTCCTGACATGCAATATCGTAACGGGCATTATGCTTGGCTTTGCAGCATTAGTGATCGGTCGCATTTGTGCGGGTGAATGGCGTAAGTTGAATATTGGTACTGTTGTGATTGCTGTGCTTTTGGTGGCGTTTTATGCTGCTGATTTGGCCATTTAAAGGTAATTAAATTAAAAAGGCGGGGGTTGTTACCGCCTTGTAACGCATTATTTCGATTAATCGCAAAGTATAAATTTTTTTCCCATAGGACGGTAGCTAGGGATAGAATAGATATAAGGCGGTGAATCAAGTGGAAGTCCCATTTTTCCACTCGTGACCGCTTGATTGTCATAATCAAGGTCTGGACGGTGCTATCTCTTACTATGCGGCGGCAGGCAATTTTGAGTTCTGGTCGTCTAGTTAATCAGTAAGGGCAACATGGAAATTTTCTTTACTATTCTTATTTTGATTTTAGCTGTCTCTGTGTCAGGGGTTGCTGCTAAAATTCTTCCTATTCGTATTCCACTTCCCCTCATTCAAATAGCCATTGGTGCACTATTAGCTTGGCCACAATTTGGCTTGCATGTCACGTTTGACCCCGAATTGTTTATGGTTTTATTGATTCCGCCTTTACTGTTTGTTGATGGCTGGAAAACACCAACCCGTGAATTTTTCCAAAATGGCCGGGAAATTTTTATTCTCGTGTTGGTTTTGGTATTGGTTACAGTTATAGGTATCGGTTACTTAATTTACTGGTTAATGCCTGGTATTCCACTCATCGCCGCATTTGCCCTAGCTGCGGTACTTTCACCAACGGATGCGGTTGCGCTGTCTTCCATTGTGGGGAAAGGGCGTATTCCTAAACGTATGATGAGTGTCCTAGAAGGTGAGGCATTAATGAATGATGCTTCAGGTCTGGTGGCATTAAAATTCGCAGTTGCCATTGCGATGGGGACAATGGTATTTAGCACATCTGGCGTGACGATTGAATTCTTTAAAGTTGCTGTGGGTGGCTTACTTGCAGGGATTATTGTGACATGGTTGTACAGTAAATCTTTGCGTTTAATGAGCCGCTGGAGTGGTGATGACCCTGCAACACAGATTGTTTTCATGCTATTGCTGCCATTTGCTTCATACATGATTGCAGAACATATTGGGTTTTCTGGCATTTTAGCCGCTGTTGCCGCAGGGATGACTATCACCAAATCTGGCGTGATCCGTAATGCGCCACTCGCAATGCGTTTACGTGCGGATAGTGTTTGGTCGATGTTGGAATTTGTATTTAACGGCCTAGTTTTCATCATGTTAGGGCTACAGTTGCCAGGGATATGGGAAACTTCCGTCATTCAAGCAGATCTCGACCCAAGTGTTGAGACATGGATGTTGTTTGCAGCCGTTGCCATTATTTACTTTGCCTTGTTATTGCTGCGTTTTTGTTGGCTGTGGCTGATGAAAAGGTTTAGCCGTTTGTTCCTAAAGAAAAAACCACTGCAATTTGCTAATTATACCGTGCGTGAGCTGTGGCTGGCTTCTTTTGCGGGGGTGCGTGGGGCGATTACCTTAGCGGGTGTGCTCTCTATTCCGTTGTTTTTAACCGACGGTTCTCCTTTCCCTGCTCGTTACCAACTGGTGTTTATCGCCGCTGGGGTGATTTTGTTCTCCATTTTTGCAGGGGTGATCGCATTACCGTTATTGCTGCGCAATTTCAAAGTGGGTGACAAAGAAGCGGATGCCAACGAAATACGTATGGCGAAGGCTAAAATGGCAGAAGTAGCGATCGTTAGCTTGAATAAAATGGAAGAGCGTTTATCTGCGGACGTGGACGAAAAACTTGATTCAGAAGATATCAGTGAGGTTGCTTCTCGCGTGACAGGTTATCTCAGACGTCGTACGGCAGGGCAAGATGAAATTGAACATAACTTGCAAATTGAAGACCTTGAGCGCCGTTTCCGTTTGACCGCGTTGCGTGCAGAGCGTGGTGAGCTTTATCACTTGCGTGCTACGAAAAAAATCAGCAATGAGACACTACAATCTTTGTTGGTCGATTTAGATTTATTAGAAGCGGTACTGATCGAAAAAGAGCATTAAAACGAAAAACCGAGTATTCTACTCAGCATTCTTTAGTTTGAGACAGAATACAGCATTATGTGGTTACTTGTTATCACGACGCTGCTTTGGGCAGCGTCTTTTAGTTTGATTGGTGAATATTTAGCAGGCCAAGTCGACAGCTGGTTCTCAGTTTTGGTGCGTGTTGGCCTTGCTTCATTAGTATTCCTGCCTTTTCTTCGCTGGCGTCAATTTGGCGCTAAAGTGATTTCACTTTACATGTTAGTGGGTGCTTGCCAGCTTGGGATCATGTACCTGTTTGTTTTCCATGCCTATCAATATCTTACTGTTGCTGAGTTTTTACTTTTTACGGTATTAACGCCACTGTATGTCACATTAATTTATGACTTATTAGAACGGCAGCCACTGCGTAAAGGGTACTTGTTTAGTTCTTTGCTGGCGGTGATTGGTGCGGCAATTATTCGCTATGATCATTTGAGCGAATCATTCTGGTTGGGGTTATTGTTTGTGCAGTTAGCCAATATCTTTTTTGCTATCGGGCAAGTGGGGTATAAGCGTTTGATGGAGGTACATCCCATTCCTCAACATCAGGCTTTCTCGTGGTTCTATTTGGGGGCGACGTTAGTGGCACTGATTGGCTGGTTGCTCTTTGGTAATAAATCCATGATGCCAACCACAAACCTCCAATGGGGAGTACTGCTGTGGCTTGGTATTGCTGCATCAGGTATTGGTTATTTTATGTGGAACTATGGGGCAACAAAAGTTGATGCTGGAACCCTTGCTATTATGAATAACATGATGGTTCCAGCTGGCCTATTAGTGAATTTTGCCATTTGGCAGCAACATCCTAATTGGTTGAGTTTTACCATTGGATCGAGCCTAATAATTGCGTCTCTTTGGGTGCATAAACGTTGGATACTTTCGCGGGCTTCACATACGAAAGGCTCTCCACAGCGTGATCCGTCGCGTTCTCAGTAAATGCCTCGATAGCTGGCTGGCGCTGTTCTCCTTCACGGCACGCAGCGTACAGCCGGCTCCATAAGCCACTCCCCAATGTTTTAGTCTTAATCAACCCTTGCTTCTCGAAGGAATCTACGGCCCAATGGGGTAATGCGGCAATTCCCATTTTAGCTGCTACCATTTGAATTAAAATCAATGTGTTATCTACATTTTTTACATTTGGTGAAACGCCCGCAGGTTGCAGGAAGTGGCGCCAAACATCAAAACGTTCTCGTTGTACTGGGTAGAGCAGTAACGTTTCATTCGCCAAATCATGTGGTTCAATGTGTGGCTTCTTTGCAAGTGGATGGTCACAGGCGACGATCAATTTCACTTCATAATCGAACATTGGCGTGTAATGAATACCTTGGTCAGGCAGGATATCTGACGTCATCACAAGGTCGAGCTCTCTTGAAAGCAACTCAGGCTGTGGGTCGAATGTCACCCCCGATTTAAAATCCACACTCACTTGCGGCCAGGTCTGCCTAAACTGTTGCAATGCAGGTGTTAGCCATTGAATGCAACTGTGGCATTCGATAGCAATACGTAGCGCACAGACACCAGGTTCATTACAGACGCGAATGGCATCTTTGACCAAGGGTAGTACTTGTTGTGCCAGCTGCAATAAAACTTCCCCTTGTGGCGTAAATTGTAATGGCTGGCTTTTTCGTACAAATAAGCGAAAGCCTAACCGATGCTCTAAATCACTAAACTGGTGTGACAGAGCTGATTGTGTCTGGTGCAAGTGTGTTGCTGTAGCCGCTAATGAGCCGTACTGGCTGAGCGCTTGCAATGTTTTTAAATGTTTTAGTTCGATCATGAGAAACCTTCACGGTGACAATGAAATATTTGCGCTTGTGCTTTATACAGTACCTGTTGATTATGGATGTGTAAACATCTAGACGGCTAAATATTTTAAGGGGTCAATATGTCTGTTATAAATCATACACTTGGTTTTCCACGCGTCGGTCTGAAAAGAGAGCTAAAACGAGCACAAGAAGATTATTGGGCAGGCAAAATTAACCAATCGGCGCTTTTAGCGGTGGGGCATGAGTTGCGCGTTCGCCATTGGGAGCAGCAAAAAAATGCAGGTGTTGAATTATTACCCGTTGGTGATTTTGCTTGGTATGACCAAATTCTGACAACTAGTTTACTATTAGGTAACGTGCCGCCACGCCATCAAAATGAAGATGGTTCTATTGATTTAGATACCTTATTTAGAGTCGCTCGTGGCCGTGCACCAACAGGGACTCCAGCGCCAGCAGGTGAAATGACCAAATGGTTTAACACAAACTACCATTACATCGTGCCTGAGTTTCAAAAAGGGCAAAAATTTGCGCTATCTTGGAATCAATTGTTTGATGAAGTTGATGAAGCACTTGCGCTAGGCCACAAAGTTAAACCTGTGATTGTGGGGCCAATTACCTACCTGTGGTTAGGGAAAGTTAAAGGCGAATCATTTGATCGTTTATCGTTGCTGAATGAATTACTGCCAGTTTACCAACAAATATTGGCGCGCTTAGCTGAAAAAGGCATTGAATGGGTGCAAATTGACGAACCCGCACTGGTACTGGATTTACCTATTGAATGGCAACAAGCATACAAAGAGGCCTATCAAGCGTTATCAGGCCACATAAAATTATTGTTGACCACGTATTTTGATGGCGTTAGCCATCACTTAGATATCATCAAACAGTTAGCTGTCCAGGGGGTACATGTCGATGTTGTGGCGGGTTCAGATGATATTGAAATACTGCACCAAGCGCTGCCTGCTGACTGGGTTTTATCACTAGGTGTGATTAATGGCCGTAATGTTTGGAAAGCCGATTTAGGTGAAAAATTTACCCAAGTAAAACCACTGCTAGGTCAACGTTCAGTGTGGGTAGGAACCTCCTGTTCACTGCTGCACAGCCCCATTGATTTGAATGATGAAACGCGTTTAGATGCGGAAGTGAAAAGCTGGTTCGCGTTTGCATTACAAAAATGTGAAGAGCTTGCCTTGCTGAGTAAAGCACTCAATCAACCCACTGATGCAAACATTGCAACGTTAGAAACATACAGTGCGCCGATTCGAGTTCGTAAAACCTCAACTCGAGTGAATAATGCCACCGTCGCACAACGTTTAGCGGCAATTCGTGAGGGGGATGCAGAGCGTACCAGCCCATATTCACAACGTGCACAGCTTCAGCGTAAACGCTTTAACTTGCCATTATGGCCAACTACCACGATTGGTTCTTTTCCTCAAACCAGTGAAATCAGAACGCTACGGTTAGATTTCAAAAAAGGTCATGTAGATAAAACCTATTACCGTACAAATATTAGCGAGCACATCAAACAGGCGATTAAAGAGCAAGAAATTTTGGATATCGATGTGTTGGTACACGGTGAAGCTGAACGTAATGACATGGTTGAGTACTTTGGTGAACACTTTGATGGCTATGTATTTACGCAAAATGGTTGGGTACAAAGCTATGGTTCGCGTTGTGTGAAGCCACCAGTGATTATTGGGGATATTAGCCGCCCTGAGGCAATTACCGTTGAGTGGGCGAAATATGCGCAATCGCTAACGAAAAAACCTGTCAAAGGCATGTTAACAGGTCCAGTCACTATCCTGTGTTGGTCATTCCCGCGTGAAGATGTTAGCCGTGAAACCATCGCAAAACAAATCGCACTGGCACTACGCGATGAAGTGGATGACTTACAGAAAGCGGGTATTGGTATTATTCAAATTGATGAGCCTGCGTTGCGTGAAGGCTTACCACTGCGTCGAAATGAGTGGGCAGCATACTTAAAATGGGCAGTCGATGCCTTTAAACTCAGCGCTGCCATCGCTGAGGATGACACACAAATTCATACCCATATGTGTTATTGCGAGTTCAATGACATCATGGATTCGATAGCGGCGCTAGATGCAGATGTGATTACTATCGAAACTTCGCGTTCAGATATGGATCTGTTGGATGCATTTGAACATTTCGATTATCCAAATGAAATTGGGCCAGGTGTCTATGATATTCACTCACCGAATGTACCAAATGTGGCGTGGATTGTTGAATTGCTCAGAAAAGCGGAAAAACGTGTCCCTGTTGAGCGTTTGTGGGTCAACCCAGACTGCGGACTGAAAACCCGCGGCTGGACGGAAACCCGTCAAGCGTTAGCCAACATGGTTGAAGCCGCGAAATTGCTAAGAAATGAGCACTCATCTTAAAGCGTAATAAAAGGCAGGTTGGATGGGTTTTGAAAATAAATTTATTGATTTTCGGCTGATAACACAAAGCAGGAAAAACGACGCTTTTATCCTGCTTTGTCAACAACCTCAAAGGCAGGGAAACCTGCCTTTTTGCGTATACAGATTGGTTAACGGGTTAACCAAATAATTTGGATTTCAACAGATTCATACCAATAGAAGCCAAATCGAGGTTTTCAGGAAGCTCACCATTTGGTGTTGCACTATCAACCAGTTGGGGCAGATATTTAGCCACTAAATCTGATGTTGATTGTGTATCTAAGCCCACAGATTGAGCCAACTCTTGAAGATTAACATTGCCAAACACTTGCATTAATTGGCTTCCATCAATCGGTAAATTCGCCCCTTCGCTAATCCACGACGTAATAATGCCACCTAAGCCTTGTTCGTTAAATTTATCAACGACACCAGAAAGGCCACCTTGGTTTTCAATCCAATTAATAACGGATTGAAATTGTTGCATTTTATCACCTGCAACCATCCCTAACATTTGATCGAATAGCCCCATTTTTTGACTCCTAGGTAACATGTCACTTGATGCTCTCACTCATAGTATGGAGCATTATTTGAAAAATTGTAGTCGGCTATTTTGATTAATTTATTTTTCAGGTCAATGAAAATGATGCATTTAAGATAACCCGATATAACAAGGTGATGTGATTGAGCTTATGGAGGATGTAAATAAGCACAACCGATGTCACATTTTTTATCACACATTTGTGTGAATGACTTTCATGAGGCGTGAATTTATTTATTTGTTCTATATCAATGTGTTACATCGAAATTGATTGTTTTTTATATTATTGGCAATGTGATGTTGGTCATGTGTTTGTGAATTTTGTTGTGTGAAAATTCACAACAGTCACGAAGATTAACAACATCAGGGGTCATTATGGGAAATTTCGTTAATAATATTGGCGTTATTGGCCTTGGTTCCATGGGGATGGGCATTGCACAATCTCTAATAAAAAAGAATATTCCAACCTATGGATTTGATTTAAACCAAGAAGCTTGTCAAAACTTACTTCGTGTTGGGGCAAAAGCTGTAGGGCAAAATGCCGCTGAATTTGCCCAGGAAATAGAGGCGTTATTGCTCGTGGTTGTTAATGGCCGCCAAGTTGAAGCTATTTTATTTTCTGGGGATAAGCCACTTGTTGAACAACTACACCCAGGGACAATCATTGTCTTACACAGCACTTTAGCTGCTGAGCAAACTAAACAAATTGCAAAACGCCTTGCAAGTTACCAATTATCATTGGTGGACGCACCTATTTCAGGTGGTGCGATTAAAGCGGCTGAAGGCAAACTCACCATAATGGCTTCTGGTGAACCCGTTTTATTTGAAAGGTTATCACCTGTCTTTGATGCCATTTCTGAGCGTCTCTATCGTGTTGGTGATGAGGTTGGCTTAGGGTCAACGGTAAAAACCATCCATCAATTACTCGCGGGTGTACATATCGCTGTAGCAGCAGAAAGTATGGCGCTAGCATCAAAAGCGGGTATCGACCTTGATGTGATGTATGACATTGTCACGCATGCGGCAGGGAATTCTTGGATGTTCGAAAACCGTATGCAGCACGTATTAGACGGGGATTACACACCAAAATCATCCGTTGATATTTTTGTGAAAGATTTAGGCTTAGTGATGGAAACGGGGAAAGCGTTAAACTTCCCGCTTCCTCTCGCCGCGACTGCCCATCAAATGTTTATTTCTGCGAGTAACGAAGGCTTTGGTCTGCAAGATGACAGTGCAGTGATTAAAACATTTAAAGGAATTACTTTACCGGAGAAAAAAGCATGACAGTGAAGTTAGGCGTAATCGCCGATGATTTTACCGGTGCGACCGATATTGCGGGCTTTATGGTACAAAACGGCTGGAAGGTCGTTCAACTATTGAACGAACCTGATGAAAATACCGTTGTACCTCATGATGTTGATGCGATTGTTGTCAGTTTAAAAAGTCGCTCGTGTCCTGTTGATGAAGCAGTGAGTGCTTCAATCAATGCGTGTAACTGGCTAAAACAAAAAGCGCAGTGCCAGCAAATATTCTTTAAATACTGTTCGACGTTTGACTCGACAGAAAAAGGCAACATCGGTCCTGTCACTGATGCATTAATGGCACAATTGGGGACGGATTTAGCCTTAGTTTGCCCTGCATTACCCATCAATGGCAGAACTGTTGTTCATGGACATTTATTTGTTAATGGTCAGTTGCTTAACGAAAGTGGGATGCAACATCATCCTGTGACACCAATGGCGGATGCAAATTTATTGCGCGTTATGGAGAAACAGTCGAAAGGGAAAGCGGGCTTAATTTCACTGGTAGAGGTACAGCAGGGTCACGACACGATAAGTGCACAGCTAGCTGCGTTTGCTGAACAAGGCACGAGTTATGCGGTTGTCGATGCGATCACCATGGATGATTTATTACCCATCGCGAGTGCAGTGAAAACAATGCCATTACTCACTGGCGGCTCTGGTTTAGGCGCTGCACTGGCAAACATTGATAGCCAATGTGTGTGGGGTGGTAACACCACCAGAGGGGAAAAACCGACTGGCTTAGCTCGGAAAACAGTCATTTTGTCAGGTAGTTGCTCTGTTATGACAAACAAGCAAGTACAAGCTTATCAGCAAATTGCGCCTGCAAAAGCGTTGGATGTTGGAGAGTGCTTAAATAACCCAGCGTATGCAAAATCATTGGCAGTTTGGGTTCAAGAGCAGCAATCGACAGGTTTAGCACCATTACTATATGCGACTCAGCCACCTGAATTATTAAAGAAAACACAAGAAAAATATGGCGCTGTAGCGTCGAGCAGTGCAGTAGAAAACGTATTTGGTGAAGTGGTGAAGGAACTTCAATCGCAAGGGTTTAACACGTTTATTATCGCGGGTGGTGAAACGTCGGGCAAAGTCGTTCAAAGCCTTGGTATCGAGCAATTAAGTATTGGTTCACCGATCGCCCCAGGCGTTCCTTGGGTACAAGATTTAGCAAGCGGAAACTGGTTAGCATTGAAATCAGGCAACTTTGGCCAAGAAAATTTCTTCCAGTTCGCACAGGAGATGTTTAATGAGTGATGAAAAGGCGCTGCGTCAAGAGTTAGTCGATTGGGCTAAGTCAATGTTTAACCGTGGATATAGCAGCGGTGGAGCAGGAAATATAAGCGCTAGGCTACCTGATGGTTGCATTATTGTTACACCAACAAATTCCAGTTTTGGGGATTTAGATCCAAATAAACTGAGTAAGCTAGATGCCGATGGAAATTGGATTGATGGTGATAAGCCAACAAAAGAAGTGTCTATGCATATGGCAATGTATCAGCAACGTCCTGATTGCCAAGCTGTTGTTCACTTACACTCTCCGTGGCTTACTGCGCTCTCGTGCTTAGCTGGGTTAGATACCGCAAATTGCTTGCCCCCGATTACGCCTTATTACGTCATGCGTGTGGGGAAACTGCCATTGATTGAGTATTTGCCGCCAGGGGACGACCGAATTGGTGAGGAAATTGCGAAATTAGCACCGACGCATAATGCGGTATTGCTATCTAACCATGGACCTGTGGTGGGTGGAAAAACACTAAGACAAGCATTTTTTAATGCAGAAGAGCTAGAAGATACAGCTCGCTTATATATCACATTGCGCCCACACGGTTTCACGACATTAACGCAAGAGCAAGTCGAGTTGCTCGAGAGTCGTTATCCACAAAAGTAAGGAGGCAAAAAATGGCTAAGTTTGCAGCAAATCTCAGCATGATGTTTAACGAAGTGCCTTTTATGCAACGTTTTGAAAGTGCAGCGAATGCAGGTTTTAAAGGCGTTGAATATCTTTTTCCTTATGAAGAAGATGCCAATTTAATTGCGAATGAACTGAAAAAACACAATTTAACGCAGGCATTGTTCAATATGCCTGCAGGTAACTGGGCTGCGGGCGAGCGTGGCATGGCATCTCTTCCAGGTCGTGAGGCTGAATTTGCCGAAGGTGTACAAACGGCTCTGACATACGCGAAAGCATTGGGTTGTAAACAAGTGCATGCAATGGCGGGGAAAGTGAATGAAAACGTCACATTAGAACAGCAAAAAGCGTGTTTTATCAAAAATATTCAACATGCTGCGGATGTGATGGCGGAGCATGGGATCCGTGTACTGATTGAGCCAATCAATACCCGTGATATGCCTGGGTATTTTTTAACGACTCAAAAGCAAGCTGAAGCATTATTACCTGAAATTAATCGTGAAAACGTATTTATCCAGTTGGATTTATATCACTGCCAAATTATGGAGGGTGATTTATTGAAAACAATCGAACGTTTATGGGGTAAATTTAGTCATATTCAGATAGCGTCAGTCCCTTACCGTCATGAACCCGATAGTGGCGAAGTGAATTACCCTTGGATTTTCAAACAATTGGATGAAATGGGTTATGACGGCTGGTTAGGATGTGAATATCATCCTGCAGGCCGTACCGAAGATGGGTTAGGCTGGCTTAAACAAGCAGATTCATAATTAGGAGAACCTATGCTCCCTTCTGAGCGTCGTGATTTTATTTACCGTTACGTACATGAGCGCCAAACTGTGTCGATCAGTGACTTAGTTGAGCTTATGAATGTCTCTCATATGACCGTACGACGTGATATTCGGATGCTAGAAGAAGAAGGGAAGGTGCTCAGTATCAGTGGTGGCGTTAAGTTAAATGATGTGTTGCGTCAAGAACTACCTTGGAGTGAAAAGGCGCGATTGCATCACCGTCATAAGCGTGAAATTGGCCAGTTTGCCAGTTCGTTAGTTGAGGATGGGCAAGTTGTGTACCTCGATGCGGGGACGACAACATTTGAAATCGCTCGTGTCCTTGGTGAACGCTTTAATTTAACGATTGTCACTAATGATTTTTCTATCATGCAGTATTTGATGGATAAATCGCAGCTCAACCTTTACCACACAGGTGGGCAAGTGGACAAACGCAATCATTCTTGCGTTGGGAATACCGCCGCGATGATGTTGCAAACCTTGAATGTGGATATTGCGTTTATCAGTACCAGCTCATGGGATTTGCAACATGGTGTTTCAACACCTCATGAGGAAAAAGTACAGATAAAACAAACGCTACTAGATGTAAGCCGACGCTGTGTGTTGGTTTCAGATAGTAGCAAATTTGGCAAGTATGGCATGTTCCGTGTTTGCCCTCTAAATCAGTTGCACGACATTGTTTGTGATGATCGATTACCCATCGATGTGGTGCAACGGATAACAGAACAAAACATAAAACTTCATTTAATAAAGACATAAAACATAAATAATCTTACCTAGAACTGCATAGCCAGAAAAAGGCTATAGCAAGGAGAATTACAATGAAAGTTATTATTACTGGTGGCGCAGGCTTTCTGGGCCAGCAGCTAGCCGCTGCTTTGCTTAAAAATAGCCAGGGTTTGAAATTTGACCACCTTGTTTTAGCCGATATTCAGTGCCCTACATCGCCAGTTGAAGATGCGAGAGTGACCTGTGTCGCGTTGGATTTAACCCAGACTGGCGCAGCTAATGAACTGATTGATGCGCAAACGGATGTGGTTTTCCACCTTGCAGCTATTGTGAGCAGCCATGCTGAAAGCGATTTTGACCTAGGCATGAAAGTCAACTTCGAAGCAACGCGCCAATTATTGGAAGCTGCTCGTGAGAAGAACCCTGCAATTAAATTTATGTTCACCAGCTCATTAGCTGTTTTTGGTGGGCAATTACCTGATGTGATCACTGATCTGTGTGTTGTGAACCCACAGTCGTCTTATGGCGCGCAAAAAGCGATGTGTGAGTTAATGGTGAATGACTACTCCCGTAAAGGCTATATAGATGGACGGGTTATGCGTTTGCCAACAATTAGTATTCGCCCTGGAGTACCAAACAAAGCCGCTTCTTCATTTGCCAGTGGCATCATTCGTGAGCCATTAAATGGTATTGAGAGCGTTTGTCCAGTTTCACCTGACTTAGCATTATGGTTATCAAGCCCAGAAACGGTGATTAACAATTTTATTCATGCGGTGAGTATTCCTGCGGAAAAATTTGGCCAGTCACGGACAGTGAATTTGCCAGGCATCACCGTCACGGTTCAGGGAATGATTGACGCATTGCGTGATGTTGCAGGTCAAGAAACGGTTGATCTTATCCGTTTTGAGCCCGATGAAGCCATTAATCGCATTGTGGCGAGTTGGCCAGGCAAATTTGATATTAGCCGTGCATTGGATTTAGGTTTTCGTGCAGATGGCTCGTTTGGTGATGCGATCCGTTCGTTTATCACCCACCACGGCTCGTCTAATTAGGAGATAGCCTATGTCCTATATTCCTGTTATTGGCCTCGCGGTGGCCATATTCGTTCTGATTTTTCTCGTATTACGAACGCGCGTTCATGCGTTATTGGCAATGCTCATTGCCGCGGCAATTGCGGGTGTTTCTGGTGGTTTAACAGCAGCGGAGACAGTGACAGTCATTACAAAAGGCTTTGGGTCAACACTTGGTAGCATCGGTATTGTTATCGGACTCGGGGTAATGATGGGAAGGGTGCTGGAAGTTTCAGGTGCTGCTGAACAAATCGCCTATAGCTTTATCAAATGGTTAGGGAAAAAACGTGAGGAGTGGGCACTGGCAATTACGGGCTATATTGTCAGTATCCCTATCTTCGTTGACTCCGCTTTCGTCATTTTATATCCATTGGCAAAAGCGCTGGCAAAAAATGGTAAGCGCAGCATATTAACCTTAGGTGTTGCACTGGCTGGTGGTTTAGTTGTTACGCACCATACAGTTCCTCCGACACCAGGCCCTTTAGGCGTTGCTGGTATTTTTGGTGTCGATGTTGGGGCGATGATCCTGGCTGGAATGAGCCTCGCTATTCCTTGTGTAATCGGAATTGTTTTTTATGCAAAATGGTTAGGAACTAAATATCCTGAGTTTATGCCAGATGAAACGGGCAGTGAAGATCTGAAAGAAGTTCATGCACGTTACATGGAAGAAAAAGCAAACAAACCATTACCAAGCTTATTTTTATCTTTACTACCGATTATCACGCCAATCTTGTTGATTTTTATCAATGCAATTAATGGCTTGATTTTAAAAACTGAATCATTCCAAGGAATGGAAAGCAATTGGTATTTTCAGACATTTGAATTCTTAGGTGCGCCAATTATTGCTTTATCAATTAGTGTGTTGATATCGGTATACACATTAATGCCAAAAGCAACAAAAGAAGAAGTCATCGACCGTATGGAAGAAGGCTTACAAGCCGCTGGGATTATCTTGTTAGTGACAGGTGCTGGTGGTGCGTTAGGCGCAGTATTACGTGATAGTGGGACAGGTAATATTCTTGCTGAGCACGTTGCAAACTTACCAATTACACCTGTACTAATTCCTTTTATTATCGCGACATTAGTGCGCTTAATTCAAGGGTCTGGCACGGTAGCGATGATCACAGCAGCATCCATATCTGCACCAATCATCAGCCAAATACCCGATATTAACTTATTGGTTGCGGCGCAAGCGGCAACAATGGGGTCTCTGTTCTTCGGTTATTTCAACGACAGCCTATATTGGGTTGTGAACAGAATGATGGGGATTAAAGACGTAAAACAACAAATGATCGTTTGGTCTATACCTACAACAATAGCGTGGGCGATTGGTTTAGTTGGCGTCCTTGTCCTTGATGTAATTCTCTAAAATTGTACTTTAAGCTTTACCTGCCAATCCAAAGCGCCTTTACAGGCGCTTTTTTTCGATAATCAGGTACATTCATCTATACTGATTGCATCTTAAACATATTCTCAATATGGCACCTTTATTTTGTGATTAAAATCACGTTTTATTGAAAATAAAATGATGATGTTTTCATTAAAAGAGATACTCGTCACTAAATTAACTTGTGCTTATCGCTATATTAATAGTAGCTAATTAATTCAATGATGCCATTGTGTAAAGGAGTTTGATATGTCTGACGTTTTCCACTTAGGTTTAAAGAAAAGTGACTTACAGGGTGCAACCGTAGCGATTGTTCCTGGGGATCCTAACCGTGTTGAAAAAATTGCACGTCTGATGGATAACCCTGTACACCTTGCGTCATTACGTGAGTATACTTCGTGGCGTGGTGAGCTCGATGGTAAAGCTGTTATTGTTTGCTCAACAGGTATTGGTGGCCCATCTACCTCTATTGCAGTTGAAGAACTCGCGCAATTAGGTATCCGTACTTTCCTACGTATTGGTACAACTGGTGCAATCCAAGAAGATATTAATGTGGGTGATGTATTAGTCACCACAGGTGCAGTACGCTTAGATGGTGCGAGCCAGCACTTTGCGCCACTTGAATACCCAGCAGTGGCGGATTTTGATTGTACTAATGCATTATTTGCAGCGGCAAAAGATGCGGGTGCAACGGTTCATGTTGGTGTAACAGCTTCTTCAGATACTTTCTACCCAGGCCAAGAGCGTTATGATACCTATACTGGTCGTGTAATGCGCCATTTCAGAGGCTCAATGAAAGAGTGGCAAGACATGGGCGTTATGAACTATGAAATGGAATCAGCAACGTTACTGACCATGTGCTCAAGCAGCAAAGGCTTACGTGCAGGTATGGTTGCAGGGGTGATTGTTAATCGTACACAACAAGAAATCCCAAATGAAGCATTACTGAAGAAAACAGAAGGTAATGTGCTGAGTATTGTTGTTGAAGCGGCACGTCGTTTACTGTAATCAATGATTTACTGGCTCGCCTATTTAAAATTCACTCGGTTGTGGAAAGGCAATAGGCGGGCTTAGTTTGCCCTTCAAATTATTTATTTGAATCATAATCCTGCCAAGTTTTTAACAGTTTGTAATGAATTTCCAGAAAATAACGTGATCCTCTTATTCATTAGATCTGTTATTGTCATAAAAACAATTATCAATATTATGTGCCCTTTAATCGTTTGGGTTGCATCTTCTTTATTTGCAACTTAGACGTGTGCTGTGGGCAAAAAGGAATCATTATGTCAACAACACCTTACCTTCACCCTTCCGTCCTTCCACTGAAAGGGGGGATTAATTTCCGCGATTTAGGTGGGAAAAAACTATCAAATGGCAATAAAATCAAACCTGGCGTGCTGTTCCGTTCAGGGGCATTAGATCGCTTAACTCAGGATGATGAGTCGGTTTTACAATCACAAAATCTTTTCCAAATTATTGATTATCGTGACGAAGTTGAAATCATTGCTAAGCCTGATGTTGTTTGGCAAGGTGCACATTATGTCCATGCTCCGGCAAACCCGCTCGCCAAAGAAGTGACAGCAAACTTAGATAAGCTCACGCCAGAAATATTGGAACAGTTTGATCCACAAGCCTTTATGTTTCGTTTGTATGAATTATTACCGTTGAATAACCCCGCATATCATCAATTGGTGAACATGCTACAGCAACCCGAAAAAGGGGGGATTGTTCAGCACTGTGCCGTCGGGAAAGACCGCACTGGTGTCGGCTCGGCGTTGGTTTTATTTGCTTTAGGTGCTGATCTTGAAACGGTAATGGAAGACTATTTACTCACTAACGAAACATTAGCGCCATATCGTAAGCACTTACTGGAAGAACACGCAAAAACCATGAGTGATAGCATCGTGAAAAAGTTTGAGTATGTGTATTCTGTCCGTGAAGAGTTCCTACAAACAGCCTTAAAAAGCATTGAAAAACAGTATGGTAATGTGAATAAGTGGTTGGAAACCGATTTTGGCTTAGGGCTGAAACAACGTGAAGACTTACAGCAACACTTCCTCGAATAATAGATGTTACTTTGGCTGATGTTGTGTGAATAAAGGTATGAGCACATAACTCAGCTGAATTTATTGTCCTGTTTAATCTTGATTTATATGTTTTTCGCTACTGTAATACATCTAACCATTGATGGAAGGAATATACCGTGACGCTCAATGAAATCGTGACCGTTGTGACGGATTTTACTCGTGAACATGAAGTATGGGCGCTACCCATTATTTTCTTTCTCGCCTTTGGTGAATCTCTCGCTTTCTTATCACTTCTTTTACCTGCAACAGTGATACTGCTTGCGCTTGGCGCTTTGATTGGTGAAAGCAATATTGTTTTTTGGCCTATTTGGTTGGCTGCTGCGTTAGGGGCCTTTTTTGGCGATTGGCTTTCTTACTGGTTTGGTTTTCATTACAAAGAAAACGTACGCAAGATGTGGCCGATTTCCCGTAATCCGCAAATGATTGATAAAGGGCAAGTTTTTTTTGATCGATGGGGGATTTGGGGGATCTTTTTTGGCCGTTTCTTCGGGCCATTGAGGGCCGTCGTCCCTTTGGTTGCAGGGATCTGTGCGATGCCTCAACGCCATTTCCAACTTGCCAATATTGCCTCTGCGATGATCTGGGCGTTTGGTATACTCGCCCCAGGAGCTCTTGGTCTTAAATGGTTTGCGAGTTGGATAGGCTAGGCTTGCGAAGCGGCTCGCAAATAAACGGCGGCAAATGAAATTACCTCTGGACACTTATACAGTATCCCATTACCTTACACTAGATTTTGTAAAGTAAGGATTTAATCGTGGATACCTCTCTTTTATATGCCGTTATTGGTGCGTTGAGTGGCATTTTAGTCGGTGGTTTAGCGACGTGGTTTTCTATTGCCCAAAAAATCGCGCATAAAGATCAAGAGCTACAACAGGCTTACCGCCAACTTGCAGCCAGCGATGAAAAAAATGTGCATCTTGCTCAGTGGAAAGAGGAGTATGACAGGCTTGATCAAGAGCTTCGTACACAACGTGACATTAACCGGGAACAAGAGGCCGAATTACGCGAAGTCATCACACGGTTAGAGCAAAATCAGCTTGCTAACGAAGAAAAACAACGCATTTTACAGAACAGTGAGCAACGCTTAACGACTCAGTTCGAAAATTTAGCGAATCGTATTTTTGAACAAAATGAGCGTCGTGCTTCAGAACAGCAGCAAAAAAGCTTACTCGCAATGCTATCGCCTTTTCGTGAGCAATTAGATGGTTTTCGCCAACAAGTTCAACAAAGTTTTGGTGAAGAAGCGAAAGAAAGGCATACATTGGCCTATGAAATTAGGCAGTTGCAGCAGCTCAACAATCAGATGACCAAAGAGGCCGTTAATCTAACGCGTGCGCTGAAAGGGGATAACAAGATACAGGGTAATTGGGGAGAAACTATTTTAACCCGTATCTTAGAAGTTTCCGGTTTGCGCGAAGGCAGCGAATTTGAAACCCAAGTCAGTATTAATACGGGTTATAATAGCCGCTATCAACCTGATGTCATTATCCACCTTCCTGAAGGTAAAGATGTGGTTGTCGATGCCAAAATGTCATTAGTGTCTTACGAGCACTATTTCAATAGTGAAGACCCTCATGAGCAGCAACAAGCGTTAAAAAACCACGTTGCTTCCATTCGTAATCATATGCGAATGCTGAGCCGAAAGGATTATCATCAGTTACCAGGAATTCGTTCACTGGATTACGTTTTAATGTTTATTCCTATTGAGCCAGCCTATTTGCTGGCTTTGAAAGAAGCCCCTGAGCTACTCGATGAAGGAATAAAGCAAAATATTATGTTAGTTTGTCCATCCACCTTGCTAGTGGCGGTTCGAACAATTAATAATATATGGCGTTATGAGCGACAAGGGCAAAATGCCCAAGAAATTGCAGATAAGGCAGCAAAAATGTACGACAAGCTGCGTTTATTTGTGGATGATATGCAGGTTTTAGGCACCAGCCTTGATAAAGCGAATAATACTTACCATTCGGCGATGAAACGCCTTGCTCAAGGGCGGGGTAATTTGATTAGCCAAGCGGAAAGTTTTAAGGAGCTTGGGGTAGAGATAAAACAACCTATTGAGCCTCAACTTGTAGAGCGGTCAGATTCACCTAATTGTGCTGAATCGTAGACTTCTAATAGGGTTTTACCTCAAAGGCTGTTACACTTCCTACAAAGTTTGAATGATAAGCAGGCATAAGAGAAATGACTGAACCAACGAAAGAAACCATTGATTTTGGTTTCCGCACTGTCGGCAAAGAGGATAAAGCTGGCTTAGTAGCGAATGTTTTTCACTCTGTAGCATCAAAATATGACTTAATGAATGACCTGATGTCATTCGGTATTCATCGTATCTGGAAACGTTTCACGATTGAAGCAAGCGGTGTGCGCCGTAATCAGCGTGTACTGGATCTTGCGGGTGGAACAGGGGACTTAACCGCAAAATTTTCACGCTTGGTGGGTGAAAAAGGGGAAGTCATTCTGGCAGATATTAACGATTCCATGCTGAAAATGGGGCGTGAAAAATTACGTGACCTCGGCATTGTGGGAAATGTTAATTATGTTCAAGCTAATGCAGAAGAACTACCATTCCCAGATAACTATTTTGATTGTATTACCATTTCTTTTGGCTTGCGGAACGTTACCGATAAAGACAAAGCACTGCGTTCAATGTTTCGTGTGCTAAAACCAGGCGGTCGCTTGCTGGTCTTAGAATTTTCAAAACCCGTTATTGAGCCACTGAATAAAGCTTATGACGCATATTCATTCCATATTTTACCGCGTATTGGGCAGGCTATTGTCAACGATCCAGATAGTTATCGTTACTTAGCAGAATCAATCCGTATGCACCCAAATCAAGAAACTTTGAAAGGGATGATGGAAAATGCCGGTTTTGAACAAGTGTCTTATACAAATATGACCGGTGGTATTGTTGCACTGCACAAAGGGTTTAAATTCTAAGATGGAAGCGGCATCAGCACATACCGAAATCCAACATACGGTTTTGTATTCTTTAATAACAGCAATGATGGAAACCTCTCTTAATCATATGCTGTTTAAAGAGAAAGTTCTGCAGCCTGCTAGGATGCGTTTGGCGGGTAAGGTGATGTCCATTGAGTTAAAAGAGCTTAATAAAACACTGACCCTGATTTTTGCGGAAAATCATGTTGATGTACTGAGCGAATGGACTGAAGCGGCAGATTGTACAATTAAAACGTCGCTGTTCACTTTAGTGAAGTTGAAAGACAAACAACAATTATCTCAATTGATTAATCACGGTGATATCGTGATTGAAGGTGATATGCAGATTGTCCAACATTGGTCTTCTTTGCTCGATTTAGCGATTTGGAATCCAGCTCACTATTTATCACCGTATATCGGCGATGTAGCAGCGGAAGGGTTGAGCAAGCTGCTAAATAAAGGTGTTTGCCTTGTAACTCATTTGGTTAAACGCCAAAAGACCTATGTTAAAGATGCCCTGATTGAAGAGTGGAAAATGGCGCCAAGCCAACTTGAACTCGTGCATTTTAGTGATGAGGTTGAGCAAATTGAGAGCTCAATGAGTACGCTGGAACAACGGCTAAGCCAACTGGAGGAGAAGAATGACACCCGGTGAATTAAAACGACTTTACTTCATTATTCGGGTTTTTCTCTCTTACGGATTAGATGAGTTAATCCCCAAAATTAAACTTACGTTGCCACTTCGTATTGGTCGCTTGGGTTTTTTTTGGATTAGGAATCAGCACAAAGATAAAGAACTTGGTGAAAGATTACGTCTTGCATTACAAGAATTAGGCCCCGTTTGGATTAAATTTGGCCAGATGTTATCGACTCGCCGAGATCTCTTTCCACCTGCAATCGCAGACCAACTCTCTTTACTACAAGACAAAGTTGCCAGCTTCGATGGTAAATTAGCACGTGGTTATATTGAGGCTTCTTTAGGTGGGCCTCTGGAGCAATGGTTTGATCATTTTGATGAGCAAGCACTCGCATCCGCGTCTATCGCTCAAGTTCATACGGCTATTTTAAAAGAAAATGGCAAAGATGTTGTTATCAAGGTTATTCGCCCGGATATTTTACCTATTATCAAAGCGGATATTAAGCTCATGTACCGTATCGCAAATTGGGTGCCGTTATTACCTGATGGGCGCCGTTTGCGTCCAAAAGAAGTGGTTCGTGAATATGAAAAAACATTAATTGATGAGCTGAACCTTTTACGCGAGTCGGCGAATGCTATTCAACTGCGACGTAACTTTGAAAACAGCTCTATGCTGTATATCCCTGAAGTTTATCCAGACTATTGCCGTGAAAATGTCATGGTAATGGAACGTATCTATGGGATCCCTGTATCAGATATTGCGACACTCAAAGCGCAGGGAACCAATATGAAGCTGTTGGCTGAGCGCGGTGTAAAGGTCTTTTTCACTCAAGTGTTTCGCGATAGCTTTTTCCATGCGGATATGCATCCTGGGAATATTTTTGTCAGTTATGAGCACCCAGAAGACCCTCTGTATATTGGTATTGACTGTGGTATCGTCGGCTCATTAAATAAAGAAGATAAGCGCTATTTAGCTGAAAACTTTATTGCATTTTTTAATCGTGATTACCGTAAAGTTGCGGAGCTTCACGTCGATTCTGGTTGGGTTCCCCAAGATACTAATGTGGAGGATTTTGAATTCGCCATTCGTACAGTATGCGAACCTATCTTTGAAAAGCCATTAGCCGAAATCTCTTTCGGGCATGTACTACTGAATTTATTTAATACGGCGCGCCGTTTTAATATGGAAGTGCAACCTCAGTTAGTACTATTGCAAAAAACATTATTGTATGTGGAAGGTCTTGGTCGGCAGCTATACCCTCAGTTGGATTTATGGAAAACAGCAAAACCATTTTTAGAGGATTGGGTGCATAGCCAAGTTGGCTTACCTGCAATTACACAAGCATTGAAAGAAAAAGCACCTTATTGGGCTGAAAAAATGCCTGAGCTACCAGATTTAATTTATGGTGCCCTGAAACAACACAAGTACTTGCAGTCAAACATTGAACAACTTGCACAGCAGTTGAAAGGTCAGCGAAATAAACAGCGAAAATCGCAATACCTATTAGGAATAGGGGCTACATTTATCCTCTGTGGCAGTTTATTCTTTATTTCCGATTTAACGCGTCTTTCCGCAGTGTTTATGGCTGCTGGTGCTTTATCGTGGTTGTTTGGTTGGTGTAAAACAGGCGAAAATTAAGTAAACTTTGTTTTGCGACAAGTTTATAAGGCTGTGAACATTTCCGTATTTTGTGTTGGTTGTATATAATAGACCTAATAACAATTGATCCCAAAACTATAGAGGTATTAACAATGGAATCAACTATTGCAATGGCTGCTTTTGGTAGTCCTTGGCAACTCATTATTATTGCTTTGCTTATTATTTTAATTTTCGGCACCAAAAAATTACGTTCTTTAGGTTCTGATTTAGGTGAATCACTCAAAGGCTTTAAAAAAGCGATGAGTGATGATGAAAAAGCGAAAGTAGAACAAGAAAAGCAAGATGCTGATTTTGCGACTAAAAATATTACGGAACAACAGGCTGCAGAGAAAAAAGAAAGCCCAGTTGAGAGCAAAAACAAAGAGCAGGGTTAAACCGTGTTTGACATAGGTTTTAGTGAACTGTTGCTTGTTGCTGTCATCGGTCTTGTTGTATTAGGGCCTGAGCGCTTACCTGTGGCGGTGAGAACCGTTGCTGGGTGGATTCGTACCATGCGCTCAATGGCTGCTAATGTACAAAATGAGCTATCGCAAGAGCTGAAATTACAGGAATTGCAAGAAACGCTGAAAAAAGTTGAGGAGAAAGCTAATCTAGAAGCGCTGTCTCCTGAACTGAAGCAGTCTATGGAAGAACTGCGGACAGCAGCTCAGTCACTGAAAAGTGGCTATCAAGCAACAACTAATGATATTGAAACAGAGTTAAATAAAGCTAAAGAAATCACTGATAGCTATGATACAGCTGTCAAAGATGCGAAAAACAGCACTGAACAGACGCAAGAATCGGATCCAGATCCTGAGTATGCGGCTAAAATGGCTGCTGTTGTTGAGGAAGTTGAAACTGAGGAACCAGCAAAAACTGATGAGCCAGTCGCTTTAGCAACAACAGACTCGCAAGATACTAAAGCTAAAAACTCGAATCAAACCGAAAGTGAAAAATAACACATGGCTGTAAATGATACACAACCACTTATTAGCCACCTCATTGAACTTCGCAAACGGCTATTAAACTGTTTAATAACAGTTTTAATTGTCTTCGCTGCACTTGCTTATTTTTCAAATGATATCTACCGTCTCGTTGCGGCCCCTTTGATTGATAAGCTGCCAGTGGGTTCGCAAATGAGTGCGACTGATGTGGCATCAACATTTTTTACCCCGATTAAATTGACAATGATGGTCTCGGTTTTTGTATCGATACCTGTTATTCTTTATCAAATCTGGGCATTTATTGCACCAGCACTCTATAAGCATGAGCGTAAATTGATGTTACCTCTGCTGGTTTCAAGTAGCTTTTTATTTTATCTTGGAATGGCATTTGCTTATTTTGTTGTCTTCCCACTAGCATTTGGCTTCTTTGTTAAAACAACGCCAGATAGCGTTAACTTCATTCCTGATATCAGTAAGTACCTTAGTTTCGTTATGACTTTGTTTATGGCGTTTGGTGCGGCTTTTGAGGTGCCTATTGCCATTATCTTACTGTGTTGGACTGGGGTCACTACCCCTGAGGCACTTAAGCGTAAACGTCCATACATTCTTGTAGGGGCATTTATCGTCGGGATGTTCTTAACGCCTCCAGATGTATTATCTCAAACGCTACTTGCAGTGCCCATGTACTTGCTCTTTGAGCTTGGTGTTTTACTTTCTAATTTCTACGTAGGTAAAGGAAGGAAGCGTCAAGAAGAAGAGGAAGATGAAAAAGAAGAATCTTAACCTTAATAGATGCATCGAGCTCCTGATTTTACTGACAATAAAACGCCCATTAATGATGGGCTTTTTATTGTCTTGAATTACAGCTCAGGTGATTTTTTGAATTGCGTATTTTCGAGCACTTTTGGGACATTTTTGTTTAAAATATTCAATAGAAGAATTGAACGATACTCTCCATTAGGCTCATCAAAGATAGCTTGAATTCCTGCAAAAATACCCTCTGTAATTGTCACTTTATCGCCTGATTTTGGAAGGTCTGGTGCAACCATATGGGTAATTGGAGTCAGCTGTAATAACTCAATCACTTCTTCTGGTACTTCAGTCGGTAATTGGCCAAAACGAATAAAATGGCTAACACCCCGAGTGGATTGAATCGTCGTAGTATGAATTTCGTTATGATCAAACTTTACAAATAAGTAATTCGGAAATAATGCTTCTTGCACCGTTGTCCTTTTACCCCTAACAATTTTTTCCATCTCAGTCATGGGAGTCATACAGAGCACGTTCTGTCTATTTAGATGCTCAATAGCACGTTCAATTTGGCCTCGTTTGCAATAAAGCAGGTACCATTTTTCCATTTTTTGAATCTCGTATGACAATAATATGTTTATGATAACAAATTACGACAGAACAATGTGACTAATGAACCTCTGCACAATATTATTCATATCTGTAAGTTAAAATCATCAAGCTGCGGCTTATGAACACTGTAATATAGAACCTAAGTTTGTAGGAGACACAATGGATATCTTTTTGTTGAGTAATGGTAAATTACCAGGAAACTCAGTTTGGTTAAGCTATGCTTTACCTCGAATTAAAGAAACACTTACCCGTAAAAATATCAAATCAGCTGTTCTCGTTCCATATGCTGTTCTCCGTGGATCCCATGATGAGCGTGCAGAACAACTTTCAGAAGCACTAGGCATTAAAGTAACGACTATAGAGCATTTTTCTAGCCCAGTTGAAGCCATTGAACAAGCAGAGTGTATTCTGGTTAGCGGTGGTAATACTTGGTGGTTAAACAAGTGCCTACATGAAAATGGTTTGATTGTGGCGATTCAACGTGCGGTCAGAGAGCGTGGTGTTCCATACATTGGTTGGAGTGCAGGTTGTAATGTAGCAACACCAAGTATTCGCACAACCAATGATATGCCTGTGAGTAATGCAGCTATTATGCCATCTTTGGGGCTCTTCCCATTACAAATTAACCCACATTACATTGATGCACATATTTCTGGGCATATGGGGGAAACACGTGATGAAAGACTACAAGAGTTTTGCGTAATTAACCCACATGAAGTGGTTGTTGCGCTTCGAGAAGGTAGCGGTTTGCAAATTAAAGGGAATGAACTCCATTATTTTAGTGGTAAGAATGAAGGTTTTAAATTATTTCAGCACAACAAAACATTCCCAGAGCAGTTCGATACATTATTATTAGAAAAATTAGTCCCTTTTGATTGCCAGTAAAATGGTATACTTAACCAGAAAAATATTGATTTTTAAATGATTTAGACAGTAACTTGTAACCTTGGCCGGACGTCTTATAATGAGACTCCCTCTGTAATAGTAAAAGAAGATAATGAAATATCGTGACCTTAGAGATTTTATCGCGCAGCTGGAAAAGCAAGGCGAGTTAAAACGCATTACAATGGAAGTCGATCCCTATTTGGAGATGACTGAAATTGCAGATCGCACCCTAAGAGCAGGGGGACCGGCCTTATTATTTGAAAATCCAAAAGGTTACAATATGCCTGTTCTATGTAATTTGTTTGGGACAACCAAGCGGGTTGCAATGGGAATGGGGCAAGAAGACATTAAAGCCTTGCATGATGTTGGCAAGCTACTCGCATTCTTAAAAGAGCCTGATCCTCCGAAGGGTTTCCGTGACTTATTCGATAAGTTACCTAAATTCAAACAAGTTTTGAATATGCCTGCTAAGCGCTTAAGCTCAGCTCCGTGTCAGGAACAAATTTGGGCGGGTGAAGATGTTGATCTAACTAAAATTCCAGTTATGCATTGTTGGCCAGAAGATGCCGCACCACTTATTACGTGGGGGTTGACTGTCACTAAAGGGCCACACAAAGAGCGTCAAAACCTCGGTATTTATCGTCAGCAAGTCCTTGGTAAAAATAAAGTGATCATGCGCTGGTTGTCTCATCGTGGTGGTGCATTAGACTTCCAAGAATGGTGCCAAGCACATCCAGGGGAAAAGTTTCCTGTAGCTGTTGCATTGGGTGCTGATCCAGCAACGATTTTAGGCGCAGTTACTCCTGTGCCAGACACGCTATCTGAATACGCTTTTGCGGGTTTATTACGCGGTAATAAAACGGAAGTGGTTAAGTGTATTTCCAATGATCTTGAAGTACCTGCTGGTGCTGAAATTATCCTTGAAGGCTATATTGAACCTGGTGAGATGGCGCCAGAAGGACCTTATGGCGATCATACGGGTTATTACAATGAAATAGATAACTTCCCTGTGTTCACAGTCACTCATGTTACTCAACGCCGTGATGCTATCTATCACTCAACATATACTGGCCGCCCACCTGATGAGCCAGCGGTACTTGGTGAAGCACTAAACGAGGTTTTAGTGCCAATTTTGCAAAAACAATTTCCTGAAATTGTCGACTTTTATCTCCCCCCCGAAGGGTGTTCATACCGTTTAGCGGTTGTAACAATGAAAAAGCAATATGCAGGGCATGCAAAAAGAGTCATGATGGGGGTCTGGTCATACCTGCGTCAGTTCATGTACACTAAATTTGTTATTGTTTGCGATGATGATATCAATGCACGTGACTGGAAGGATGTTATTTGGGCTATTACAACGCGTATGGACCCTGCTAGAGATACGGTTATGATGGAAAATACCCCAATAGATTATCTTGATTTTGCTTCCCCTGTGTCTGGTTTAGGTTCAAAAATGGGGCTTGATGCGACAAACAAATGGCCAGGTGAAACAGACCGTGAATGGGGCCGCCCAATTGTCATGACGGAAAGCGTTAAATCTCGCATTGATGATATCTGGGAACAATTGAAAATTTTTGAAAAATAAGAGGGAAAGCATGGCAACTTTAAGCTGTAAAGTCACATCTGTCGAATCAATCACGGATACGGTTTATCGGGTTATTTTGTTGCCAGATGGTCCCTTTCATTTTAAAGCTGGTCAATATTTGATGGTTGTGATGGATGAGCGAGATAAACGACCATTTTCAATGGCATCCACACTCTGCACCAAAGGCACAATCGAGCTGCATATTGGTGCCTCTGAAATTAATTTATATGCCATGGCGGTGATGGATAGGATTTTAGATCAACAACGCATCGATATCGATATTCCCCATGGCAAAGCCTGGTTTCGTGAAGACAGTCAAAGCCCAATGATTTTAATTGCGGGGGGAACGGGGTTCTCTTATACCCATTCAATATTACTTGCCGCTTTAGCTGAAAACCCTCAACGGGATATCACCTTCTATTGGGGGGGGCGTCAATTAGAGCATTTGTATGATCTTGGTGAACTTCAGGCGCTGAGTGAAAAATACACTAGTCTAAAAGTCGTTCCTGTTGTTGAACAACCCGATGAATTATGGCGAGGCCGTACAGGGACAGTTCTTAGCGCAGTATTAGAGGATTTTGGCGACCTTTCAGAACATGACATTTATATTGCAGGTCGTTTTGAGATGGCGAAAAGCGCGAGGGATCGTTTTTGTAATGAGCGTGGAGCTAAAGTTGAACGCTTGTTTGGTGATGCCTACGAATTTATTTAACCGGCCATATTTCAAATTGTAGGGGGGCTTCACTTAGCTCCCCTAGTCATGTAGTTATCTACGCTTCTAGGAATATCTTTGCTCGCTATCTATCTATAATCTGAACTATGAGGGGTAAACCTGCATTGGTATATTATTTAATATGGCAGTGTTGCAGATTGCAGGGGGACTTCACTTAGTTCTTACAGTCATTTCAAGGTTAAAACGCTTTGAAATAATTTTTTGTCGCCAACTATTAGTCGAAATTATGGCAGACGACTCACGGGTATTTGGCAAAAAAGGCAAAAAAAACCCGCCCCTGACTAGGCGGGAACATCGACAAAATGCAATGTTTGACGAAAGGGGTATTAAACTCGTTCAATAATTGTGGCGATACCCTGACCAAAACCAATACACATTGTGGCTAAACCAAATTGCTTATCTTTTTGCTCTAACTGATTCAGTAATGCTGTAGTGATCCTTGCTCCAGAGCAACCTAATGGGTGACCCAGCGCAATAGCCCCTCCGCTTAGGTTTACCTTCTCATCGATGAGGCTTTCAGCAATATTCAGTCCTTTTAAACATGCGATGGATTGAGCCGCGAATGCTTCATTTAACTCAATAATATCAATATCATTTAAAGATAAGCCTGCTCGTTTTAGCGCCATTTCAGTCGCAGGAACAGGGCCAAATCCCATAATAGATGGATCACAGCCAACAACGGCCATTGCCCTGACTCTAGCTCTCGGTTTTATGCCATGTTGCTTCGCATAGCTTTCGCTACTAAGTAACATGGCGGATGCGCCATCTGATAAAGCAGATGAGTTCCCCGCAGTTACTGTACCATTTACAGGATCAAAGGCAGGGCGAAGGGCGGCTAACCCTTGAAGACTCGCGTCTAAGCGGATGACTTCGTCATAATTTACGGAAATAAGATTCCCATCAGCATCATGCCCTTCAATAGCTACGATTTCATTGGCGAACTTTCCATTTTTTGTGGCAGCAGCGGCAAGTTGGTGAGACCTAAGTGCAAAGGCGTCTTGTTCTTCTCGACTAATCTTGTACATTTTGGCTAGCATTTCTGCGGTTAACCCCATTGCTCCTGCGGCTTTTGCTACTCGCAATGTAAGTCTAGGGTTAAAGTCGATGCCATGTGTCATAGGCACATGCCCCATATGTTCCACACCACCAATTAAGACTGAATTTGCATCACCCGTCATAATTAACCGGCTCGCATCATGTACCGCCTGCATTGATGAACCGCAAAGGCGGTTAACCGTGACAGCAGGCACTGTATGAGGAATATCCGTTAATAAAGCGGCATTTTTTGCAATATTAAAACCTTGTTCTAAAGTTTGTTGTACACATCCCCAGATAATGTCATTTAATTCTTTTTTACTTGCATTAGGATTGCGTTCAAAAATTGCGTTCATAAGGTGCGCAGAAAGGTCTTCAGCTCTAACATGGCGAAATACTCCACCCTTTGAACGGCCCATTGGTGTGCGTATTCCATCAATAATGACGACGTTTTCCATAAAATTAACCCCTCGCAACTTTTTTGAGATCAATAGCCACAACAGGCGGTTGTGGGTAATAGGTAGCATTAGTCATCGCTTTTGCTTTTAGGCCCTCAGGTGCCTGATAAAGCGGGCTTAATGATGCTAATACTTCCGTAGTTTTTAAGTATGATTGGCTACCGAGTGTGTCTAAATAACAGAACACGCCACCTCTAAATGGAGGGAAGCCTAAGCCATAAACTAGTGCAATATCTGCATCTGCAGGGCTTTGGATTATGCCTTCTTCTAAGCAACGAACGACTTCGTTTATCATTGGTGCCATCATTCGAGCGATAATTTCTTCTTTCGTAAATGAACGCTTAACTTTGCAGATAGAATTCAGTAGTTCATCAGTTTGTGGGTCATTGACTTTTTTAGGTTTCCCTTTTTTATCTTTTTCGTATTGATAAAAGCCTTTCCCGTTCTTTTGGCCAAAGCGCTGTTGTTCATACATCACATCAATTGCATTTTTACCCGTTTTACTCATTCGCTCAGGGAAACCTTGCGCCATCACTTGTTCAGCGTGGAAGGCGGTGTCGATACCAACGACATCAAGTAAATAAGCAGGGCCCATCGGCCAGCCAAATTCTTTTTCCATGATTTTGTCGATCTCTTTGAAATCCGCGCCATCTTGGAGTAATAAGTTGAAACCTGCAAAATAAGGGAATAGAACACGATTCACAAAGAAACCTGGGCAATCGTTCACCACAATTGGTGTTTTGCCCATTTTATTCGCATAGGCAACGACTTTTGCGACAGTATCGTCAGACGTTTGTGTACCGCGTATAACTTCCACTAAAGGCATTCGGTGTACAGGGTTGAAGAAGTGCATTCCACAAAAGTTTTCAGGGCGTTTTAAGGATTGAGCCAATGTGGAAATTGGAATTGTTGAAGTATTAGATGCCAGTATCGTTTCTGGTGAAACAAGTGATTCCACTTCAGATAGCACGGCGGCTTTTACTTTGGGATTTTCAACCACAGCTTCGACAATAATTTGGCTATTTTCAATACCATTATAAGATAATGAAGGGTGGATTGCGGCTAAAGTTGTTGCCATTTTAGCTGCACTAATGCGCCCCCGCTCAAACTGGTTATTTAACAGTTTTTGGGCTTCTTCAATACCAAGATCTAAAGACTTCTCATTGATGTCTTTCATTAGAACTGGCACACCTTTACTGGCGGATTGGTAAGCTATCCCTCCACCCATAATACCTGCACCCAAAACAGCGGCTTGAGTTGGCGCTTTAACATTTTGAGCCAGTTTTTTACTATTGGATTTAATTTGTTGATCATTAAGAAAAATACTGACCAATGAACGGGCAACATCACTGTGAGCGAGAGGGACAAAAGCTGCTGTTTCATGTTTTAGCGCTTCATCGCGAGTGCAATTCGCTGCTTTCTCGATGGTATTGACTGCCGCCATTGGTGCTGGGTAGTGTTTTCCTGCAACTTGATACACCATGCCTTTCGCAACATTAAAGCTCATGGTCTGCTCAAGTGGGCTTAATTGAAGAGGGGCCAGTTTAGGTTGACGCTTCTTCTGCCAATTCATGTTACCCGCAATGGCTGATTCAATAATGGCTAAAGCAGATTGTGGCAATTTTTCGGTTTCAACTACGGCATCAACTAACCCTAATTTGAGTGCTTGAGGCCCGCTGACATCCTTGCCTGCAGTAATAATTTCTAGCGCGCTATCTAAACCAATTAACCTTGGCAAGCGAACAGAGCCACCAAACCCTGGCATGATACCAAGTTTCGTTTCAGGTAAACCAATACGAGCATCAGGGGATGCGATACGAAAATCTGTTGATAAAACACACTCACAGCCGCCACCAAGTGCATAACCATTGATTGCACAAATTGTAGGAACAGGGAGATCTTCAATGCGATTAAAGATGCTATTAGCGTATTTCAGCCATTCACTGAGGGTTTCTTTCGGTGCTTCAAATAATGAGAGAAATTCTTTGATATCAGCTCCGACAATAAAAGCAGATTTGTCAGAGCGGAAAATAACACCTTGCAGATCAGGTTGACGCTCAAGAACAGACACGGCTTCATCCAGTGAAGCAACGGTGTGGGTATCCAACTTATTGATTGGCCCTGGTGAATTAAAAACCAGTTCTGCAATACCTTTTTTCAACCATTGAATATAGATTGTTTCACTTTGATAAAGCATTCTGTTCTCCTTTACATGAAAAAGTTATCTGGTACGACCAGATGATTTTAGTGTGACTAGAATGTTAATTAATTGCAAACGGTTAATAACAAATTTGGAATCTTGGTCACAGCAATTAAGTGAAATACTGTTGTTTTAAAATGATATTTTTATTATTTATCAATTAATTAGTTTGGATTTGCAACGGAGTGCATATCCGTTAAGAACAGAACGTGATAAGCTTGAATTTTCTAATTAATGCTGAAAGGTTGAAGGAAATGGAAAAACTGACTGCACTCTACGCTGATCATATTAAAACGTTACAAAACAGAACTCAGCAAGTCTTACAGCGCAGCAAATTAGATGCCATATTGATTCATTCGGGTGAACCACTTCGCATCTTTCTTGATGATAGTGACTACCCATTTAAGGTTAATCCGCACTTTAAGGCTTGGGTTCCTGTTACGGATGTCCCCCACTCTTGGTTATTAGTTGACGGCGTTAATAAACCTAAATTATGGTTTTACTCACCCGTTGATTATTGGCACAGTGTTGAGCCACTTCCAAATGGCTTTTGGACGAAAGATGTCGAACTGATTCATCTAAAAAATGCAGATGATATCAAAGGGTTCCTGGCCAGTTTACCAAAAGAGAATGTTGCTTATATTGGTTCAGCGGCAGCAAGAGCCGAATCTTTAGGCATCTCTTTAGATAATATTAATCCGAAGCCAGTCTTAGATTATTACCATTTTCATCGTGCCTATAAAACAGACTACGAACTGTATTGCATGCGTGAAGCGCAAAAAATGGCGGTAAATGGCCATCTTGCTGCATTGGAAGCCTTCCGTGCTGGAATGAGTGAGTTTGATATTAATGTCAGCTACTTACAATCAACAGGCCACCGTGATACTAACGTGCCGTATGGCAATATTGTTGCATTGAATGAAAATGCAGCAGTGCTCCATTACACTAAATTACAGCAATCCGTTCCTGCTGAATTACGGAGTTTCTTGATTGATGCAGGCGCCGAATATAACGGTTATGCGGCTGATATCACGAGAACGTATGCAGCAAAAGGCAAGGATGAATTTGCTGAATTAGTCGCGGACGTTAATAAAGAGCAGCTTTCTCTTATCGACACAATTAAAGCGGGCGTTCGTTACACTGATTACCATGTGGATATGCATCACCGTATAGCAAAAATCCTTGTGAAACATGATATTGTTAATGGTATTAGTGAAGAATCAATGGTTGAGAATGGTTTAACTACACCATTTTTACCTCATGGTTTAGGGCATCCATTAGGTCTGCAGGTCCATGATGCAGCTGGATTTATGCAAGACGACAATGGGACACATCTTGCAGCACCAAAAATGTATCCTTTCTTGCGTTGTACTCGTGTTCTAGAACCCAAAATGGTGTTAACTATCGAACCAGGTCTTTACTTCATTGAATCTCTGCTTTTATCGTGGAGAGCGGGTGAGTTTAGTCAGCATTTTAATTGGGATAGAATTGAGTTCTTTAAGCCATACGGTGGTATTCGTATTGAAGATAATATCGTGATCCATGCTAACCGTATCGAAAATATGACTCGAGACCTGCATTTACGTTAATGAAACCTTATTTAATACCGGCAGAAACGATTTCTTTTACAGAAGAAATTAAAAAAAGCCGATTTATTACTTACTTAGCTCATACCGAGGGTATTGAAGCGGCGAAAGATTACATTCAATCGATTAAAGCACAATACCCCGATGCTCGGCACCATTGCTGGGCATTCGTTGCTGGCCGCCCTGACGATTCTCAACAATTGGGCTTTTCCGATGATGGGGAACCTACAGGGACGGCTGGTAAACCTATTATGGCGCAGCTCTTAGGTAGTCAACTAGGGGAAATCACTTGTGTGGTTGTGCGTTATTTTGGTGGGATCAAATTAGGTACTGGTGGGCTAGTTAAAGCTTATGGTAATGGCGCACAACAAGCGCTGAAAATACTATCGACACAAACCAAAGTCCCACAAAAAGTGTTTAATTTAGTGTGTGATTATTCGCTAATTAATGCAATAGAACAGCTGCTTGCTCAGGTCAATGGCGTGATCTTGCACAGTGATTATAATGAAGTTGTTGCTTTGCAAATTACAATTCCTGCTACCCTTGAGCAGGAGGTCAATGATAAATTACGCGATATAAGCCGTGGTGCCTTAGCGCTCACGCCAGAATCGGAATAGTCAATCGCTTTAGCAAGGAACCTGCCGAATGCATTTTCGTGCAATAACCCGTATTGTCGGGCTGCTTGTCATCATTTTTTCTTTTACCATGGTTATTCCTGGTATTGTCGCGTTAATTTATCGCGATGGTGCAGGGCGAGCCTTCAGCCAGACTTTCGTTACGGCATTATTAATTGGTCTATTTTTATGGTTACCTACGCGTAATAGCAAACATGAATTAAAAGCGAAAGAAGGCTTTCTTATTGTTGTCTTATTTTGGACCGTATTGGGCAGTGTGGGAGCATTACCGTTTATTTTCTCTGAAAGGCCAAACCTTTCAGTGACGGATGCCTTTTTTGAATCCTTTTCTGGCTTAACGACGACTGGAGCAACAACATTAACAGGACTTGATTCTTTACCTAAAGCAATTTTATTTTATCGACAAATGTTGCAGTGGCTTGGGGGGATGGGGATCATCGTGCTTGCAGTTGCTATTCTTCCCCTGTTAGGTGTTGGGGGAATGCAGCTCTATCGTGCAGAAATGCCAGGGCCATTGAAAGACAATAAAATGCGTCCTCGAATTGCGGAAACAGCCAAAACACTCTGGCTTATCTATGTCTTATTGACGATAGCCTGTGCAATTGCGTTATGGATAGCTGGGATGGATGTGTTTGATGCGATTTCCCATAGCTTTTCAACAATTGCTATTGGTGGGTTTTCTACCCACGATGCCAGCATCGGTTACTTTAATAGCCCCGCAATTAATACCATTATTGGTGTTTTCCTTATTATCTCGGGGTGTAACTTTGGTTTGCACTTTGCAGTTTTAACTGGGCGAAGCCTCGGTATTTATTGGCGCGATCCTGAATTTAAGATGTTTATCAGCTTCCAGTTTGTCCTCGTGGTGGTTTGTACTGCGATATTGATGTATCACTCTGTCTACGGCGGTTTTGGTCAAACACTTGATCAGGCTTTTTTCCAAGTTGTCTCGATGGCCACAACGGCGGGCTTCACGACAGATAGCTTCTCTGGTTGGCCGCTATTTTTGCCAATGCTTTTATTGTGTGCAGCATTTGTTGGTGGATGTGCAGGCTCAACGGGGGGCGGCTTAAAAGTTATCCGTATCTTATTATTGTTCTTACAAGGTTCCCGCGAACTAAAACGACTAGTACATCCAAATGCAGTCTATACCATCAAGCTTGGGCAAAGAGCACTTCCTGAACGTATAATAGAGGCTGTTTGGGGCTTTTTTTCAGCGTATGCATTGGTTTTTGTTGTCAGCCTCTTATTGCTTATCGCAACAGGTGTCGATGAATTTTCAGCGTTTTCTGCGATTGCGACTACATTGAATAACTTAGGACCAGGGTTAGGCACAGTAGCGGATAACTTCACAAGTATGAATCCAGCGGGTAAATGGATTTTGGTCGTTACTATGTTATTTGGTCGTTTAGAAGTGTTTACCTTATTAGTGTTACTGACTCCAACGTTTTGGCGTGAGTAATTCAGTACAATATTGCTATATAGAAATGATAAAAATCTAGGAACGATAATGAGTTATTTACTTCTACATTCCAGTACGGATGGGCAGACAAAAAAAATTGTTTTAAAAATAGCAGAGCAATTACGTAGCTTAGGCCGAGAATGTGATATTCGCGATTTGAATACAGAGCAAAATTTTAATTTATCTGCTTATGATAAGGTGCTGGTAGGGGCTTCTATCCGTTATGGGCATTTCAATAAAAAACTTCAGCGTTTCGCGACTTCTCATCAAAGCCAGCTGAATTCAATGAAGACCGCTTTCTTTGCAGTGAACCTAACAGCAAGGAAAGAAGGTAAGAACACAGTAGAGACAAATGCTTATACGCGTAAGTTTCTGGAGGTTTGTCCTTGGAAGCCAGCATTGAAGTCTGTTTTTGCGGGGGCGTTGTTTTACCCACGCTATAAATGGTTCGATAAAGTAATGATCCGTCTCATTATGAAAATGACAGATGGGCCAACAGACCCTAATACTGAAATTGAGTACACCAATTGGGAGAAGGTTTCATACTTTGCGATTGAGTTTGATAATCTATAGTGTGATTTATCAACAAATCATATTTTTTTTATACGAATTGTTTAATTATTAAGCTGTCAGTGGAAAATATCAAAAAAACACTTGCGAGATTTTTTCGT
>NZ_JAMPNZ010000024.1:0-150956 GCF_028479625.1 Providencia sp. PROV197 | reverse complement strand
TTTAGGGGCGTAGTTCAATTGGTAGAGCACCGGTCTCCAAAACCGGGTGTTGGGAGTTCGAGTCTCTCCGCCCCTGCCAGTTACCAATTAAGTAATAATAAAAGAAGTATCTATTGATAACCCGGTTATATTAATCGGGTTTTTCTTTATCTAAATTTTACGAACACCCTTTCATTATTGCTCCTTGTTTATTATTACCACTCTTGCTTTCTTCAAATTCTCACAGAAATGCTATTAATTATCACTTTTTAGTGATTGATATATAATCAAATTACTCCATCGTATTAGTATGATACTCGATTCTTACTTATCTCTCTGGTCAGTTATATTTGAATATCAAGGACAGGGGCGATATCAGAATAAAGAAATCCGCGCTTCTGCATTTTGCTAAAAGGATTCAGAAAATTAAATTAAGGGTAAGGGTGCGATTGGAGTTAGTACGCCCTTATTTATCAATAAAAACCTATCTTAGGCTCTATTTTAATAGCTTTTGAGTTCACCTTAAGCAGATAGAATATGTTTTAGGGTATTTAATACCATCATCGAGAAACAGAATGAGCAAATAATTCATTTTGCTTAATTAGTTTCGTGCAACGGCGCATTTTTTATTGGTGTTTTAATTAATTGATTAATAAGAGCCTGTTGATCATTTTTTTGTAACCATACGGCATAGAGTGGCTTACTTATAGGGGATTCTGACAGCGTTTTTAGTGCAGGATATTGATGTATCCAATGTGCGGGTAAAAATGCCGCTGAAAGCGATACAGGAAGTAATTGACGGGTAATATGAGCGGATGTCGTGATCATCACTGGTGTATCATCTTGAGTTAGTGCAGATTCATTTTTTGGATGAAAATCAGCCCCCCACTCTAGTTTTATGTAATTGTAATTTGTCAAAGCAATATTTTTTTGTGAAGCCATTAGTTGCAGCTCGATAGTTCCAATAATCGTACTTTCGAACTCATCCATTTTTGGCGGCTCAGTGGCAATTAGCAAATCTAATTCTCTTGAGTGTAGCTGTTTTACGAGAGACTGTCGGGTCGACACTCGAGCTTCTAATCGTAATTCATCATGCTGAGTATAAAGCGCTTCCACCCAGTCAGTGAGGTAGCCTTCCCATAGAGAAGCGGTAGCACCGATTGAAAGCTCTGTATGCTGTGATGCGTGAGAAATTTCTTTTTTGGCTTGTAACCAGGTGTTCATCAACGATTCAGCATACGGTACTAATCGCTCACCAGCGGCGGTTAATCGAATATTATTTCTATGGCGAGTGAATAAACTGGTGCCAAGTTGAGTCTCTAACTGTCGGATACGAAAGCTGACAGCAGATTGCGTTAAGTAGAGTGATTCAGCTGCTCTACCAAAGTGCCTAGTCTTGCTTACCTCTAAAAAAGTTCTCAATAACTCGCTGTCCACATACATCTCCAATTATTTTTGTCGTGATGATTTAAATGTTTTGTTTTACAGATTGTCAATGCTGTCTAATACTCCGCGCCATATAGAGTTTGACTGCAATAAGTTAGGAGTGTGTCAGATGGCAGATAGCTTCATCACGACTAATCGTTTTTTTGATAATAAGCATTACCCACGTGGCTTTTCTCGTCATGGTGATTTCACCATTAAAGAAGCTCAGTTGCTTGAACGCCTAGGTCAAGCTTTTAACGAGCTTGATACAGGTAAACGTGCTGCACAAACTGACGAGGAAAAACTCTTCGTTGCTGTTTGCCGCGGTGAGCGTGAGCCAGTTACTCCAGAAGAAAAAGTTTGGGTAAAATATTCTAGTCGTATTAATCGTCCAAAACGCTTCCACACGCTATCTGGCGGTAAACCACAGATAGATCCTTCGGAAGACTATACTGATACAGATGACTAATATCACCATCGTATAAGATAAGGGACTTCGGTCCCTTTATTTTGTACGGTGGAGCATATTTTATTTCTCCTCTCCTCAGCTTACTTGTTTTTGCAAATGAAGCAATAACTTATCCATTGCTCTGTAGCCAAGAGCCTCTAATAAATGCACCCGTTCAATATTTGAGCATTCCTTAAGATCTGCAATGGTTCGAGAAACCTTTAAAATCTTATGCCAAGCTCGGATAGAAAGACCTAATTTGTTTAGTGCATGTTCTAAGAATAAAGCGTCTTTAGAGTTGAGAGCGCAAAACTGTGTCACTTCTCTCGATGTTAGTAAAGAATTGATTTTCCCTGCCCGTGCTAACTGTTTATTTCTTGCGTCAATGACGCGCTGTTGTATTTGCTCGCTAGTTTCTCCTTGAGGGTTTGGGGTGCTGAGTGAACCTATAGGCAACAAAGGAATTTCAATGGAAAGGTCAAATCGGTCCAAGAATGGGCCTGATATGCGGGAAAGGTAACGTAGAATAGATATTGGTGAGGAACGGCTCATTGCACCTTGATAATGCCCTGTTGGACTTGGATTTAGTGCGGCAATAAGTTGAAAATTGGCAGGGTAACAGACTTTTGCTTTTGCCCTAGAGATACTAATTTCTTTTGACTCAAGAGGTTCTCTTAATGAATCTAAGACAGCACGGCTAAACTCGGGTAATTCATCTAAAAATAAAATACCGTGATGAGCGAGTGATATTTCCCCTGGTTTGGGAAGTGAGCCACCACCGATTAGCGCTGCCACTGATGCACTATGATGAGGAGCTCTAAATGGCCTCATTGGCCAATCTATAGCACTTTGAGTAGCTTGACTTAAACTATGTAGCGAAGCGACTTCTAGTGCTTCCTGAGGCGTAAGAGCGGGTAATAGTGTAATGAGCCTGCTAGCTAACATTGTTTTACCTGTTCCAGGAGGCCCTAAAAGGAGTAAATGGTGTCCTCCTGCAGCACAAATTTCAAGTGCTCGCTTACCCTGTTCTTGGCCAATAATATCGTTGATGTTATCTTCATTTTTAGCTGATGGGGGTGGTTGATTTATCTGGTAGTTAAACTCAAGCTCATTGTTTCCATTAAAATAATGGCAAAGTTCTAGCAGAGAACTTACAAACTGAACGCTTTTATTGGGTAATAAATTTAATTGATGCCGATTTTTAGTTGAAATGATTAATATGCGTTGTTGTTTTAATGCGGCTTGTGCCGCAGGAATAGCACTATTGACGTAACGAATATCACCAGAAAGTGCCAGTTCACCTAAAAATTCATGTTTTTTTAATGCATCATGTGGGATCTGGCCTGATGAGGCGAGTATCGCAATTGCAATAGCAAGGTCGTAGCGACCACTTTCTTTTGGTAAATCAGCGGGTGCTAAATTTACCGTTATTTTTTTTGCGGGATATTCAAACCCACTATTGAGTAGCGCACTCCTGACTCTATCCCTGGATTCTTTGACGGCTGTTTCGGGTAAACCGACTAATGTTAGCCCTGGAAGCCCATTACTAATATGAGCTTCAACAGTGACAAGTGGTGCTTCCATGCCTATCGAAGCTCTAGTGTAAACAATCGCTAGTGCCATAAAACCTCCGATATAAATAACAGAGTAATATTCTGTTAAAAACTAGCTGATATTTAATGGATGAAAATACTATTTGCGAAGCCACTCGATAATTTATTTGTTTAGTGACTTAGCTGTTTCATTTTTTTGGGGGGTGCTTTGAGGGGTTGGTATATCTCGGCTTGATGTTTTTTTTGTCATTGTGCATTTTGATAAAGCATTGGATACGCTAAAGAAAAAATAATCAATTGGGAGAAGTGAGATTGAACCATTTTTATTAAAAGGTTATGGGGGATACAGCTGATTATGCTATCTAATTCATGGGTAATTACTGCTTTCTTACTATTCTTATAGCATATTGTTCTGTTTTTTACTTAACTGCATGAATTTATTTAAGATAAATATTTTGATAATAAATAACCTAAATAAAAGTTGTCAAAATGATTTTAAAATGATACCTCTTTAATAAGGACAACAAATAAAGTTAAAAAAGTAAAACTCATGAACGCATTTATCCAAGCAGTTAGCCTAATTATTATTAGCGTGGTGGTGATTATTATCCCACCGTGCGGGGCTGCACTTGGACGACGAAGGCTAAAATAACAGCCAGATCTTACGAGAACCCCGCACCGAAAGGCGCGGGGTTTTTTTTGACACAAATTTTGTTAATCCAAAAAAATATACAAAACATAATAAATACAAACAGATAAAAAGTAGGCAGACAGGAGAAAAGCATGAACGGAGCACAGTGGTTGGTTCAAGCGTTGCGAACTCAGGGAGTTGATACGGTTTTTGGCTATCCTGGGGGAGCAATTATGCCAGTTTATGATGCATTGTATGATGGGGGTGTAGAACATTTACTGTGTAGACATGAACAAGGTGCGGTTATTGCAGCAATTGGATATGCACGCTCAACGGGTAAAACGGGAGTTTGTATCGCGACATCAGGCCCTGGTGCAACAAACGTTATAACAGGATTAGCAGATGCATTGTTAGATTCTGTTCCCGTTGTCGCCATTACTGGTCAAGTGGCTTCTGAATTTATTGGGACGGATGCTTTTCAGGAAATTGATGTTTTAGGTTTGTCTCTGGCTTGTACAAAACATAGCTTTTTAGTTGAATCGATAGAAGATTTGCCTCGCATTCTTGCTGAAGCTTTCGCAATCGCAAATAGTGGGCGTCCAGGACCTGTACTGATTGATATTCCGAAAGATATTCAGCTACAACACGCAGAGCTATCACCGTTCTTAATGCCAGTAGAGCAAGAAATGTCATTCCCTGAGATTGAGATACAGCAAGCGAGAGCATTGTTGGAACAATCAGAAAAACCCATGTTATACATCGGTGGTGGTGTAGGGATGTCGGGTGCGGTTTCGGAGTTAAGGGAATTTATCGCCTACACTGGCTTACCCTCTGTTTCAACATTAAAAGGGTTAGGCGCGCCAGATCCAGCAGATGAAAATTACTTGGGAATGTTAGGCATGCATGGCACGAAAGCCGCTAACATTTCTGTTCAACGCTGTGATTTGCTTATCGCCGTCGGAGCACGTTTTGATGATCGTGTCACTGGGAAATTAAATACCTTTGCACCAAATGCCAAAGTCATTCATATCGATATCGACCACGTTGAATTGGATAAATTGCGCCAAACCCATGTAGCCTTACACGGTGATGCAAAAGTGTTATTGCCAAAGTTAATGCTGAAAAAAGCCATTGCACCATGGCAAGCCGAGGTTCAGCAGCTGAAAACAGAATTTGGTTGGCGTTATGACCACCCAGGTGAACCTATTTATGCACCACTCTTATTGAAACAACTGTCCGATAAAATGAAACCGAACACGGTTGTTACAACGGATGTAGGGCAACATCAAATGTGGTCAGCGCAGCATATTACGGTGGATGCCCCTGAAAATTTCTTAACATCAAGCGGTTTGGGCACGATGGGTTTTGGTATTCCCGCTGCTATTGGCGCGCAAGTAGCGAGACCTGAAGATACCGTTGTTTGCGTATCTGGGGACGGCTCGTTCATGATGAATGTTCAAGAATTAGGCACCATCAAACGCAAACAATTGCCTGTCAAAATTCTGTTATTGGATAATCAACGCTTAGGCATGGTTCGCCAATGGCAAGAGTTGTTCTTTGAACAACGTTACAGCGAAACGATATTAACAGATAACCCCGATTTTGTTGCTTTAGCCAGTGCGTTTGGCATTAAAGGGCAGCGTATTACGGATAAGTCGCAAGTAAATGCAGCATTAGATGAATTATTGAATAGCGAAGGTGCCTATCTATTACAGGTATCAATTAATGAATTAGAAAACGTCTGGCCGCTGGTTCCACCAGGGGCGAGTAATGAAAAAATGATGGAGAAACCATTATGATGCAACATCAACTCTCGATATTGGCCCGTTTCCGTCCTGAGGTTTTAGAGCGTATATTAAGGGTCACTCGCCATCGTGGATTTAAGATAAATGCCATGAATATGGGACAATCATCAGATGGCGATAATGTTAATATTGAACTGACTGTAAGTAGTCAGAGGCCGTTAACCCAGCTTTGCGCTCAGTTAACGAAGCTTTCCGACATTACAGAAGTTGAAGTGCTACAACAAGAATCACGACTATTACGCACACAAAGTGCAATGTAAGGAAGATTAAAATGACTAAGAAAGCTGACTTTATTTGGTTTAACGGTGAAATGACGCCATGGGCTGATGCAAAGGTTCATGTTATGTCTCATGCTCTGCATTATGGTACATCAGTGTTTGAAGGCGTCCGTTGCTATGATTCTCACAAAGGGCCTGTCGTTTTCCGCCACCGTGAGCATATGCAACGTTTGCACGATTCTGCAAAAATTTACCGTATGCCTGTCAGCTATAGCGTAGAAGAGTTAATGGAAGCGTGTCGTGCGACTTTACGCAAAAATAACTTAGTCAGTGCGTATATCCGGCCATTAGTTTTTATTGGTGATGTTGGCATGGGGGTTAACCCACCAGATGGTTATAACACTGACGTCATCTTAGCTGCCTTCCCGTGGGGTGCTTATTTAGGTGAAGAAGCCCTAGATCAGGGAATTGATGCGATGGTTTCTTCATGGAATCGCGTTGCACCGAATACCATTCCTACTGGCGCAAAAGCAGGTGGTAACTATTTATCATCTTTATTAGTGGGTAGCGAAGCACGTCGTCATGGTTATCAAGAAGGTATCGCTTTAGACGTTCATGGGTATCTCTCTGAAGGTGCTGGGGAAAATATTTTTGAAGTGAAAGATGGAATTTTATATACGCCTCCGTTCACATCATCTGCATTACCAGGTATTACTCGTGATGCGATCTTAACCTTAGCAAAAGATATGGGTATTGAAGTCCGTGAGCAAACACTATCACGTGAATCTCTCTACCTTGCGGATGAAGTCTTTATGACGGGTACTGCAGCAGAAATTACCCCTGTACGCAGCGTTGATGGTATCCAAGTAGGTATTGGTCGTTGTGGCCCAGTGACTAAACAAATTCAACAAGCATTCTTCGGTTTATTTAATGGTACAACGGAAGACAAATGGGGCTGGTTAGATCCAGTAAACCCTCAATAACTAAATTGAAATAGATGTTACAGGCGGACGTTCCCCGCCTGTTTTTAAACACGGGAGTTAAAGATATGCCTAAGTACCGTTCAGCAACAACAACACATGGTCGTAATATGGCGGGGGCACGCGCATTGTGGCGAGCAACTGGAATGACCGATGCTGATTTTGGAAAACCCATTATTGCAGTTGTTAACTCATTCACTCAGTTTGTACCTGGTCACGTACATTTACGCGATCTTGGCAAACTGGTTGCAGAGCAAATTGAAAACGCAGGCGGCGTAGCGAAAGAGTTTAATACAATTGCGGTTGATGATGGGATTGCCATGGGGCATGGCGGAATGCTGTATTCCTTACCTTCCCGTGAATTAATTGCCGATTCTGTCGAGTATATGGTTAATGCACACTGTGCGGACGCTATGGTGTGTATTTCTAACTGCGATAAAATTACCCCAGGTATGTTAATGGCGTCATTACGTCTTAATATCCCAGTTATTTTTGTTTCTGGCGGTCCGATGGAAGCAGGGAAAACCAAGCTTTCAGACCAAATTATTAAATTGGATTTAGTCGATGCGATGATCCAGGGGGCAAACCCGAATGTGAGTGATGCAGATAGCGAACAAATCGAACGTTCTGCTTGCCCAACCTGTGGTTCATGCTCTGGTATGTTTACGGCTAACTCCATGAACTGCTTAACTGAAGCATTAGGGTTATCTCAGCCAGGTAATGGCTCGTTATTAGCGACTCACGCTGACCGCGAGACCTTATTTATCAACGCAGGTAAACGTATTGTCGAGCTAACGAAACGCTATTACGAAAAAGATGATGAAAGTGCGTTACCTCGTAATATTGCCAATAAAGCGGCGTTTGAAAATGCCATGACCCTTGATATTGCGATGGGGGGCTCGACGAATACCGTTCTTCACTTGCTGGCAGCAGCACAAGAGGCTGATGTTGATTTTACGATGGAAGATATTGACCGTTTGTCTCGTCAAGTTCCGCATTTATGCAAAGTGGCACCAAGCACACAAAAATACCATATGGAAGATGTTCACCGTGCAGGTGGGGTTATTGGTATTTTAGGGGAGCTGAGCCGCGCAGGCTTACTGCAAGAAAATGTCACTAATATTTTAGGGCTGACTTTCCAAGAAACATTGGCGCAGTATGATGTCATGCTGACGAAAGACGAAAGTGTTAAGTCTATGTTTTCCGCAGGCCCTGCAGGTATTCGTACCACCAAAGCATTCTCACAAAATTGCCGTTGGCCTTCGCTGGATACTGACCGTGAAAATGGCTGTATCCGTAATATTCAGAATGCTTATAGTTTGGATGGTGGTCTTGCTGTCTTATCTGGAAATATTGCGGAAGATGGCTGTATCGTCAAAACAGCTGGGGTTGATGAGGGTAGCTTAACGTTCCGTGGCCCTGCAAAAGTATTTGAAAGTCAAGATGATGCAGTTGAATCCATCTTAGGCGGTAAAATCGTTGAAGGTGATGTGGTAGTGATCCGCTACGAAGGGCCAAAAGGTGGGCCAGGCATGCAGGAAATGTTGTACCCAACGTCCTACCTGAAATCAATGGGCTTGGGTAAAAGCTGCGCGCTTATCACTGATGGCCGTTTCTCGGGTGGTAGTTCAGGTTTGTCTATTGGCCATATTTCGCCAGAAGCAGCCAGTGGCGGCTTATTAGCTCTGGTTCAAGATGGTGATATTATTGATATCAATATTCCAAAAAGAACGATGGTGCTGGATGTCAGTGAAAGCGAACTTAACCAACGGCGTGAGGCGGAATTAGCCCGTGGTGATAAGGCCTTTACTCCACGCGATCGTCAGCGCGAAGTGTCTTTTGCACTGCGTGCCTACGCTTCCTTAGCAACTAGTGCAGACAAAGGCGCTGTGCGCGATAAGTCAAAATTAGGGGGCTGATGTGGCAGCGGCAAAACCATTACCCGCAGCACCTACAAGTGCTGATTATTTAAAGGCGGCGCTGAGTGCGCCAGTCTATGAAGCGGCTCAAGTTACGCCGCTTCAGCAAATGGATAAATTATCTGCACGTTTAGGCAATACAATTTTAGTTAAACGTGAAGACAGGCAGCCTGTACACAGTTTTAAGTTACGTGGGGCTTACGCCATGATCGCAACGTTAACGGAAGAGCAGAAAGCCAAAGGCGTTGTGACGGCATCAGCGGGGAATCATGCTCAAGGTGTCGCCCTGTCGGCAAGCCGTGTGGGTGTTAAAGCCAAAATTGTCATGCCAGTGGCAACCGCGGATATCAAAGTGGATGCAGTTCGTAGCTTTGGTGGTGAAGCCATTTTACACGGTGCAAACTTTGATGAAGCAAAAGCGAAAGCGATCACGATGGCGGCAGAAGAGGGATATACCTTTGTCCCGCCTTTTGATCACCCATCGGTAATTGCTGGGCAAGCCACTATTGCGCTGGAATTATTACAGCAAGACGTGCATCTCGACCGTATTTTCATCCCTGTTGGCGGGGGCGGTTTAATCGCGGGTGTGGCGGTTATCATCAAACAATTAATGCCTGAAATTAAAATCATTGGTGTCGAAGCGGAAGATGCAGCGTGTTTGAAAGCGGCGTTAGAAGCGGGTCACCCCGTTGATTTACCTCGTGTCGGGTTATTTGCGGAAGGTGTCGCAGTTAAACGTATTGGTGATGAAACGTTTAGATTGTGCCAACAATATGTCGATGATGTCATCACTGTGGATAGCGACTCTATCTGTGCAGCACTGAAAGATATTTTTGAAGATGTTCGCGCAATTGCAGAACCATCAGGCGCTTTAGCACTGGCAGGGCTGAAAAAATATGTCCAACAACATAACATCAAAGGTGAGCGTTTAGCGCATATTTTGTCTGGTGCGAACATGAATTTCCATGGGCTGCGTTATGTATCTGAGCGCTGTGAGATTGGAGAACAACGCGAAGCGCTGTTGGCGGTGACGATCCCTGAGGAAAAAGGCAGTTTCTTACGCTTTTGCCAGCTATTAGGCCACCGTGCAATCACGGAGTTTAATTACCGTTATACGGATGTAGACCCTGAGCGTGCCTGTATTTTCGTTGGGGTGCGCTTAAGTGGTCGTGATGGTGAACGTGCAGAAATTATCCAAGAACTCAGAAGCAATGGCTATGATGTTGATGATTTATCTGATGATGAAATGGCGAAGCTTCATGTACGTTACATGATTGGCGGTCGACCATCTAAACCGTTAGATGAAAGACTGTATAGCTTTGAATTTCCAGAGTCTCCAGGAGCGTTACTGCGATTTTTAGAGACGCTTGGAACCCACTGGAATATTACGCTTTTTCATTACCGCAGCCATGGCACGGATTATGGACGAGTGCTGGCGGCATTTGAACTTGCGGGGCCAGAAGTGCGCTTTGATAGGCACCTTGATGCACTAGGATACGAATACCACGACGAGACGGGCAATCCTTCTTTTCGTTTTTTCCTAGCGCCACAAGATAGTCAAAAAACCTTAGATTGAGTTGTCTGGGAGTAGCTCCCAAAATGCTTTAATTAGTGGCTCACTTAGGCGTTTGCTTAATAGGCAAACGCCGAGTTCGAAGGGTTCCACCATTGAAATATTGTCGAGCTGTGAGATACGGCTACGGACAGGCTCAGGACTATTATCCACAACGACACTTGGGATCAACGCGATACCACAACCAAGTGCAACCATAGATACAATCGCTTCATGGCCAGACACGGTGGCGTAAATCACAGGGTTATTGATGTGATGGCGGCGAAACCATAATTCGATACGTTTTCGTGATGGGCCATGTTCTGGCAGGATAAACGGTACCGTTGACCAATCAGGTTCTGCTTCAGTCACCATCGAACGTACAGCACAAGGCAGTGATGGTGCAATGAGCACCAATGGGATTTCACCAATTTTTGTGAAACGCACATTGTCGGGTAAACGCTCAGGTTTGCCTGCAATACCAAGGTCTGCCTCATGGGTTTCCACTTTTTCTACCGCATCCGCGGCATCGCCAGTGGTGAGCTTTATTTCGACTAATGGGTGCAAAGCACGGAATTTATCTAAAACTTGTGGTAAATGACTGTATGCGGCAGTGACTGAGCAAAAAAGATGCAACTCACCACTGAGAGATGGGCTTTGTTGGTTAAGGGCATGCTGCAGTTGCTGATATTGCAACAAAGTTTGCTGGGCAAATTGTTTTAGGTGCTCCCCTGCTTGTGTGAGTTTTACCGAACGATTATCACGGACAAATAATGGGTGACCCAATTGCTCTTCTAGGCGCTGGATTTGTCGAGAAAGCGTTGAAGGGCTGACATGCATGGCTTTAGAGGTACGGCCAAAGTGGCAGCTCTGTGCTAAATGCAAAAAAAGTTTCAGATCACGAATATCCATTTTGCCCTCGGATAAAGTCATTAACTACGTTGCGAATATTGCAACATTGTATTGTTAATATATCAATTTAAGCAATGCGAAACATCGCATATAGTAAATCCATAAACGCTTAAAAATAAGCGACAGGCAAATTGATTGCCTGACATAACGAACACAACAGAACAATGGAGTATGACAATGGCAAATTATTTTAACACATTGAATTTGCGTGAGCAGTTAGCTCAGTTAGGCAAGTGCCGCTTTATGAAACGTGAAGAGTTTGCGGACGAAGCTGGCTACCTGAAAGGGAAAAAAATCGTCATCGTCGGTTGTGGTGCACAAGGTCTGAACCAAGGCCTGAACATGCGTGACTCTGGTTTAGATATCGCTTATGCATTACGCGCAGAAGCGATTAGTGAAAAACGTGCTTCATGGCGCAAAGCCACTGAAAATGGCTTTAAAGTGGGTACGTATGAAGAATTGATCCCAACGGCAGACTTAGTTGTTAACTTAACGCCAGACAAACAACACTCTACCGTTGTTCGTGCTGTTCAGCCTATGATGAAACAAGGTGCAGCACTGGGTTATTCACACGGTTTCAACATTGTTGAGGTTGGTGAAGAAATCCGTAAAGATATTACTGTTGTGATGGTTGCACCAAAATGCCCAGGTACGGAAGTTCGTGAAGAATACAAACGTGGTTTCGGGGTTCCAACTCTGATTGCTGTTCACCCAGAAAATGACCCGAAAGGCGAGGGGATGGCGATTGCTAAAGCATGGGCGGCTGCCACAGGTGGCCATCGTGCAGGTGTTCTGGAATCTTCATTTGTTGCGGAAGTTAAGTCTGACCTGATGGGTGAGCAAACCATTCTGTGTGGTATGTTGCAAGCAGGTGCATTACTGAGCTACGACAAAATGGTTGCAGACGGTGTTGAGCCAGGCTATGCCGGTAAATTGATTCAATTTGGTTGGGAGACTATCACAGAAGCGCTGAAACAAGGTGGTATCACGCTGATGATGGATCGTTTATCTAACCCTGCGAAAGTCCGCGCATATGCGTTGTCTGAGCAACTGAAAACCATCATGGCACCACTGTTCCAAAAACACATGGATGACATTATTTCAGGTGAGTTCTCATCAACAATGATGGCTGACTGGGCAAATGACGATAAAAACTTGCTGACATGGCGTGAAGAGACAGGCAAAACAGCATTCGAAAATTACCCTGAATATGCAGGCAAAATTGCAGAACAAGAATATTTTGACCATGGCGTTCTGTTAGTTGCGATGGTTAAAGCGGGTGTTGAGCTGGCGTTCGATACGATGTTAGAAGCGGGTATCTTAGAGGAATCAGCATACTACGAGTCTCTGCATGAACTGCCACTGATTGCGAACACCATTGCGCGTAAGCGTTTATATGAAATGAACGTGGTTATTTCAGACACGGCGGAATACGGTAACTACCTGTTCTCATTTGCAGCTGTGCCGATGCTGAAAGACTTCATGACCAAATTACAAGCGGGCGATTTAGCGAAGCCAGTTGCTGATAATGGCACAGACAACGCGCAGTTACGTGATATCAATGAAGCAATCCGTAATCATCCTATCGAGAAAATCGGTAAGACGTTACGTGGTTATATGACGGATATGAAGAAGATTTCAGTTGGAAGTTAATTTTTCGTCGCTCTTCGCGTGATAGGTGCGTTGGCTACACTCGGTTACCCAAGTCACATACTCATGTATGCTCCTTGGGATAACCTCCTTTGCCGCCTTCCTCTAACACGAATAGCTTAGAAAAAGAACAATGCAAAAAATTTTTTAATGAAAGCCGTATAACAAAGTGTTATGCGGTTTTTTGTTTTTTATTGTATTCAAGCTGAAAAAATAGGGCGGGTGCGTTGGCTATACTCGGTTACCCAAGTCACATACTCATGTATGCTCCTTGGGATAATCTTATTTGCTTCCTACCTAGAACGCGAAATGCTTTGGATAATCATCATATTGTCTATAGTAATAGCTTAGGAAAATATATTTTTAATATAGCGACATTATTCTGGTGAATAGTGTAGTTTCTTTAATTAGATCTTTGAGGAAATAACTTTAGCGTACGTGTTAGTTGGATTGAAGTTGGCGATAATGAGTGACTCTTGAGTCTCGCTGGCTTCAGCCATTAATATGCCATGGTTATCCCAAATAGCACTTCTTCCTGTGCCGAGGAATGAACCAGATACGCCGCAATAGTTTGCCATAATGACAGGAACCTGATGGTTTTTAGCGTAATTTTGTAATTTTTTCGTGTCAGCGTCATAGCCATTGGCTGTAATCAATACAGAGCTTAAGTAAAAAGAGGCACCTTGATTGATGGTATCATCGGCGTGCTTTTCATGATTAGTATCTGCACATATTGCGAGTCCTAGCTGGTTTCCTTGACAATCAAAAGTGCATATAGCTGTACCTGGCGTGTAGCATTTGTCTTCCCCTGGATGTAGATAAATTTTGCTGTAGTGGAAAGTAGCTTGATGAGGAGAAAGTACGAATAACCCTATTTGCGGCTGATCTTTTCCTATATTAATCGGTGCACCGGCAATAATCGTTATATTGTATTGATCAGCGAGTATACGTAGTGCTTCTAGCCTTGGGTCATTGTCAGTGAAGGCTAATTTTTGTGCGACATCATGTTCATAGCCTGTTAAAGATAATTCAGGAAAAATAATGACATTAACCTGATTTTTGATTGCTTGAGTGATGAGCCGTTGGTGGATTTGGATATTACTACTAACATCTCCATTGATGGGAGCAAATTGTGCAGCGGCAATGATGAAATCGTTTTGCACCAAATATTCCTTAACAGATGTAATGAGCAGAAAAGTAATTATATGTGTATAAAACTAAAAATACACAACCAGGAATATGCTGGCTATAGGGAGCACTAAAATTCTCATTATAGTAACTGCTCAAGACTTTATGGTGTTTCTGCTATAATGCGTTTTTCAGTCTTCTTTGTATGAAAGAGTTCCCATGCGATTAAACCCAGGCCAGCAACAGGCAGTTGAATTTGTCGATGGCCCTTGCCTTGTATTGGCAGGGGCTGGATCAGGTAAAACCCGTGTTATTACCAACAAAATTGCACACTTGATCCGCCAATGTGGTTATCAACCACGGCAAATTGCTGCTGTCACTTTTACCAATAAAGCCGCGCGGGAAATGAAAGAGCGTGTGGCACAAACATTAGGTAAAAAAGAAGCGCGTGGGCTCATCATTTCAACCTTCCATACATTAGGTTTGGAAATTATTAAGCGTGAATATAAAGCATTGGGTATTAAAGCCAATTTTTCGCTGTTTGATGACCAAGACCAAATGGCATTACTTAAAGAACTGACGTTTGATTTACTTGAAGAAGACAAAGATCTGCTACAGCAGTTGATCTCTTCGATCTCAAACTGGAAAAACGATCTGATCTCACCACAACAAGTTGTTGGGCAGGCACGAACGGAAAAAGAACAGCATTTTGCGGAGTGTTACCGTCGTTATGAATTACACCTAAAAAGCTGCAACGTATTGGATTTTGATGATTTAATCAGTAAGCCAACGCTTCTATTATATCAAAATGAAGAAGTACGAGAGCGCTGGCAGCAAAAAATTCGTTATTTGCTGGTGGATGAATACCAAGATACCAATACCAGTCAATACCAACTTGTTAAGTTGCTAGTGGGACAACGCGCTCGCTTTACGGTGGTTGGGGATGATGACCAATCTATTTATTCATGGCGTGGCGCAAGGCCGCAAAACTTGGTGCTACTTAGTCAAGATTTTCCTAAGTTGAACGTGATTAAGCTTGAGCAAAATTACCGCTCTTCAGGCCGAATATTAAAAGCGGCGAATATCCTAATTGCAAATAACCCTCATGTATTTGAAAAGAAACTCTTCTCAGAGCTGGGCTACGGTGCGCCGTTAAAAGTTTTAACGGCAAACAATGAAGATCATGAAGCAGAGCGGGTGATTGGTGAGCTCATTGCCCATCACTTTATCAACAAAACGGAATACAAAGATTATGCGATTTTATATCGAGGTAATCACCAGTCGCGCATTTTTGAAAAAATGTTGATGCAAAACCGTATTCCATATCGTATCTCTGGCGGTACTTCATTTTTCTCACGTCCTGAGATTAAAGACTTACTGGCTTATTTACGAGTGTTGACTAACCCTGAAGATGACAGTGCTTTTTTGCGTATTGTGAATACCCCACGTCGGGAAATTGGCCCAAAAACGATTCAAAAGCTAGGGGAATGGGCGAACCAACGGGGAAAAAGCTTATATCAAGCCAGTTTTGATTTAGGGCTAGAGCAAACCCTAAAAGGAAAAGGATTAGAGGCATTACAACGGTTTACCCAGTGGATGGACAGTATTGTTCGAACGTCAGAGCGGGAGCCGTTGATTGCGGTGCGTGATTTACTGCGTGAAATGGATTACGAAAGTTGGTTGTATGAAACATCAACCAGCACTAAAGCTGCTGAAATGCGTATGAAAAACGTCAACCAATTATTTACATGGATGAGTGAAATGGTTGAGGGGGATGAACTAAACGACCCGATGACGCTTGGCCAAGTAGTCACGCGTTTTACATTACGCGATATGATGGAACGTGGCGAAGATGACGAAGAATCAGATCAAGTTCAGTTAATGACATTGCATGCATCAAAAGGCCTTGAATTTCCTTATGTTTTTTTAGTCGGTATGGAAGAAGGGTTACTGCCTCATCAAAGCAGTATTGACGAAAACAATATTGATGAAGAGCGTCGCTTAGCGTATGTGGGGATCACTCGAGCACAAAGAGAGTTGTTTTTCACTCATTGCCGTGAGCGCCGTCAATATGGCGAATTAATTCGACCTGAGCTTAGCCGTTTCCTACTTGAATTACCGCAAGATGACCTTGAATGGGAGCAACAGCGAAAAGTGGTAAGTGCCGAAGAGCGTATGCAAAAGGGGCAATCTGCACTAGCTGATATCAAGGCGCGTTTAGGACTAAATAAGAAAAGCGAGCCATAATCATTTATTGAGCTTCCACACTAGAGTGACTCTAGTGTGGAAATAATTAACAATTTGAACTGTTACGTTCTTCCAATTCTAGCATCCAATTTACATAACCTTGCCATTGCACTTCCTGTTGCAGGTTTTCTGCTCGCAGTGGATGTTCAGATAACCAGCGATATGGCAACACAATCGTGAGTCTATCTGCATTTGCATTTAATCTTAAAGCAGGCAATGTGTCATCACGTCGTCGGCTTGCAAAAATAATGGCTAATCGAAGTAAACGGCACAAACAATAGGCTTGTTGCATCGGTAGTGCATTTTGTTGGCTAAGCGGCGCTAAATCGACGGGGCCTTGTTGATTTTTTAATAAAGCCGCCAATAGCCGTTTTTGTGCAGGGGTATAGCCAGGTAAATCCAAGTGAGTGATCAAATAGCTGGCATGTTCAGAGCCTTTGCGAAAATCAACACTTAGGCCAATTTCATGCAACGCACATGCGCTTGATAATAAATCACGACAGCGGGTATCGAGTTGCCAATCTTTCGCCACTTGCAGATAAAAATATTCGGCTAACTGACGAACGCGGCTAGCTTGTTCGATATCGACTTGGAAACGACGCTGGATATTGCGTACAGTGCGAGCGCGAATATCTTGCTCAATCGGCAGTTCTAACATGCCATAAACGAGCCCTTCCCGTAGAGCACCGCCTGCAAGTGTCATACTATCAATATCTAGCGCTTCAAAAATGGCAATTAAAATGGATAAGCCGCTTGGAAATACTAAAGCACGCTCGAAGGTTAAACCTTCAATTTCAAGCTCTTCAAGTTTTTGGCATTGAATGGCTTTGCGTTTTAGTTGCTGCAATTTAGGCAATGTAATAAGTTCATCCATGCCTTGTGCAATCATAATTTCTTGGATTGCTTGTACAGTACCTGATGCGCCAACGCAGATTTTCCAGCCGTGAGCTTTTAAGGTATCGGCAACGGGTTCGATAACCTTCCTTGCGGCTGCTTGTGCGGCTGAAAAATTGTCTTCTGTTAAGCTTCTATCACTGAAATAGCGCTCAAGCCATGTCACACAGCCCATCTCAAGGCTATAGAGCTGCTGTGCTTTTGCGCCAGTTCCTGTTACAAGTTCAGTGCTTCCCCCTCCAATATCCACCACCAAGCGTTGGTCGGGGCCGCCTGTCGTATGTGCAACACCTTGATAAATTAAGCGGGCTTCTTCTTCCCCTTGAATGACTTTAACGGGATTTCCTAGGATATTGCTGGCTTTTTCGATGAAAATATCGGCATTTTTCGCTAAGCGTAGTGTTGCAGTCGCGACCACACGAATTTGTGTTGTCGGAATATCTTGTAGATGTTCCGAAAAAAGTCGTAGACATTGCCAACCACGTTCCATCGCTTGTTCAGAAAGGTGATTGTTTTTATCTAACCCAGCAGCAAGACGGACTTTTCGTTTAACCCTAGAAATAACCTGTATGCTGCCAGCGGTTTCACGTACGACAAGCATGTGAAAACTGTTAGAACCTAAATCGATAGCAGCATAAAGAGAAGAAGATTTCAGCATAGCGTTTTTACTCAGCCTGGACGTTTATGGTTATTACGCGGACCATTGTGGCGGCGCGGTGCATTTGAATTGCGGCGCTGGCCTCCAGGGCGTGGGCGATGACGACGTTTAGGTGCGGGTAAGTCACTTAATAATGCATCGCTGTTATATTTACTCACTGGAATCGAATGTTGAATGTATTCTTCGATTGCAGGCAAGTTAAGTGCATATTCTTCACAAGCTAGGCTAATTGAATTACCACTTTCCCCTGCACGACCAGTGCGGCCTATACGGTGAACGTAATCTTCACAGTCGTCAGGTAAATCGTAGTTAAAGACGTGGGTCACTGATGGAATATGTAATCCACGTGCAGCGACGTCCGTTGCCACTAAAATATCCAGTTGGCCCTGTGTAAATTGTTCTAAAATACGTAAACGTTTTTTCTGTGCCACATCGCCAGTCAGTAAGCCAACACGGTGACCATCGGCCGCTAAATGTGCCCAAATGTCATCACAACGGTGCTTAGTATTGGCGAAAATGATGCAACGCTCAGGCCACTCTTCTTCGAGAAGAGTCTGAAGTAAACGCATTTTTTCTTCATTTGAAGGATAAAAAAGCTCTTCTTTAATGCGATGGCCCGTTTTTTGTAAAGGCTCAACTTCAACATATTCAGGGTTATTCATTTGCTCAAAGGCGAGTTCTCTCACGCGATAAGACAGTGTGGCAGAAAATAACAGATTTAGTCTGTCAGCGGCCTCTGGCATACGACGGAATAACCAACGAATATCTTTAATAAAACCAAGGTCGTACATGCGGTCAGCTTCATCAAGTACAACGACTTGAATGGCGGCTAAATCTACATGGCCTTGTTTCGCATAGTCAATAAGACGGCCAGTCGTTCCTATGAGGATATCGACACCGTTTTGTAACACTTTTAGCTGTTCATCGTAGCCATCGCCACCATAAGCGAGCCCCATTTTCAGACCCGTATATTCTGCCAACTCTTTGGCATCAGAGTAAATCTGAACAGCGAGTTCACGAGTCGGTGCCATCATGAGTGCACGTGGCTGATTCGCTTTTTTCCCTTCAATAGCAGGGTGAGTTAATAGATAATGAAACGTTGACGTTAAGAATGCTAACGTTTTACCTGTACCTGTTTGCGCTTGTCCCGCAACGTCTTTGCCTTCGACAGTGAAAGGCAATGTTGACGCCTGTATAGGCGTGCAATAATTGAAGCCTTTCTTGTTCAGAGCTTCAATGACTTTAGGGTGCAATGCGAAGTCGGAAAACTTCTTTTCTGTCAAGTGTGCTTTACTCATAGTATGTTAGAATATCAGTTAACGGTTGGTTTACGAAAGTGTATCTTTTGAAATAAAGCATACTGCTGCCAATAATGTTACACTAAGTCTGCAAAAAGATGATTCTTTGGAGTACAACATGAGCGACAAAATTATACATATAACTGATGCAAGCTTTGAAACTGCAGTTCTGAAATCAAATTCACCTGTTCTCGTCGATTTCTGGGCAGCATGGTGTGGTCCTTGTAAAATGATCGCGCCTATTCTTGATGAAGTTGCTGAAGAATATACAGGCAAATTGACCATCGCAAAACTGAATATTGATGATAATCCAGCTACTGCTCCAAAATACGGAATTCGTGGTATCCCGACATTATTATTATTCAAAAATGGTAGTGTAGCAGCGACAAAAGTTGGTGCATTATCTAAAACGCAACTGAAAGAATTTCTAGACGAAAATCTGTAAGTTATCGTTATATGTGATCTAAAACGTTTAGCGGCGTATCTATTTTATCAAGAGAGTCGCTAGACGTCCTCATCTAAGCATGATAAGTTATCACTATTCCTCGTGTAGCACCCGTATGAATTACTCTGTATTCCATTGCTCTTATCTTATATATCAAGCTAGTTAGTTCAGTATTTTAATGATTTTTGATTATCAAAACTAATGGCACAATGATTTTAAATATGAAAACTGAGAACATAGACATTGAGTTAAGCACCCGCTAGATTCAATATTGTTGTTTCACATGAATTTTTCATATACCTTAAAGATAGTGCATAAGCAGTAGTATGACATAAGACGTTGTTAAGTCTTCGGATGTAAAAACGTATCGGGAAAAATTTAGTGTGCAGGGAATGTGTTTTTAAATGCGAAGCTGAACCTAAATTTGCGATCTTGGGATAGATGTTGTCCTAAATGTACAAAAAACTATTGCTAATGTTGCGTGTGTTTCTAATAATATGCCAAACATCGTTCAGATGAGCTATGGTCATATGTTAAAACAGATTTAGCAGTGGCTAGCACAAATTTTTATGCATTGTTGTTGGCTTTATTGAGTTGGCTACCAACAGGGCAGTTAAGTTAAACTGGCACTTAATAAATAAGTTGCCGTCAATTAACGTTCATAGTTCGAGAATTACCCCGAGTTAAAGAACCCACCATTATGAATCTTACCGAATTAAAAAATACGCCAGTATCAGAATTGATTACGTTAGGCGAAAATATGGGGCTAGAGAACTTAGCCCGTATGAGAAAGCAGGATATTATTTTTTCCATTTTGAAGCAGCATGCGAAAAGTGGTGAAGATATTTTCGGCGATGGCGTACTGGAAATATTGCAGGATGGATTTGGTTTCCTCCGTTCCGCAGACAGTTCTTACCTCGCAGGTCCCGATGATATCTATGTTTCTCCTAGCCAAATCCGCCGTTTTAACCTACGTACAGGTGACACCATTTCAGGAAAAATTCGACCTCCTAAAGAAGGCGAACGTTATTTTGCTCTCCTGAAAGTCAATGAAGTTAACTTCGACAAACCTGAAAACGCACGTAGTAAAATCCTTTTCGAAAACTTAACACCATTACATGCAAATAGTCGTCTTCGCATGGAACGTGGTAACGGTTCAACAGAAGATTTAACGGCGCGAGTTTTAGACTTAGCTGCACCAATTGGCCGTGGTCAACGTGGGCTGATTGTTGCTCCGCCAAAAGCAGGTAAAACGATGTTGCTGCAAAATATTGCCGCTAACATTGCACACAATTATCCAGATTGCGTTCTGATGGTTCTGTTGATCGATGAGCGTCCTGAAGAAGTAACAGAAATGCAGCGCTTAGTTAAAGGTGAAGTTATCGCTTCTACTTTTGATGAGCCAGCTGCGCGTCACGTTCAAGTGGCTGAAATGGTTATCGAGAAAGCAAAACGTCTGGTTGAACATAAAAAAGACGTCATTATCTTACTCGACTCCATTACACGTCTTGCTCGTGCGTATAACACCGTGGTTCCTTCATCTGGTAAAGTTTTAACAGGTGGTGTGGACGCAAACGCCTTACATCGTCCTAAACGTTTCTTCGGTGCTGCCCGTAATGTCGAAGAAGGTGGAAGCCTGACAATCATTGCAACTGCACTGGTTGATACAGGTTCGAAAATGGATGAAGTTATTTACGAGGAGTTTAAAGGTACAGGTAATATGGAACTGCACCTTTCTCGTAAAATTGCGGAAAAACGTGTATTCCCAGCGATTGATTACAATCGTTCTGGTACGCGTAAAGAAGAATTACTTACTTCACAAGACGAACTGCAAAAAATGTGGATCCTACGTAAAATTATTCATCCAATGGGTGAGATTGATGCGATGGAATTCCTCATTAGTAAGCTCGCAATGGCAAAAACTAACGAAGAGTTCTTTGATTTTATGAAGAGAGCTTAGTTGTTTTGGTTTCTAGCTTCAACGAAAGGTGCCTACATGGCACCTTTTTTTGTGCGTATATCACATCATGATATATTTGAATTAAAATCTTTTTGAAAATCCATCACTCATATTAATTTGATAGATTAGTATCTAATTTTAAGATGAGAGTATTGATAATAAGTATTGTTGGAGTAATTCAATGCTGTTTATCGGGTTTACTATTTTGACTGAAATTAGTTTTTTGGTTTATTAAAAGATGTGGGGTGTCGTGAAGGCTACTAATTGATTAACACTATTTCAGTGTATTGCTTTTATGGCATGCATCTTGCAGCTATTAAGTATAAAATGTGTCAGATTCCATTATTGAATGAGCAACACGAATAAAGTGTGTTTTTTAATAATGTTACAGTTATCTCTTTATGAATATAGATTCGTCTTATAGTAGATTTTATTACTGAGATGATAATGCAGTAGCGATTGCATTTTTATCGGCATTCGCCAATAAAAGTTTAGTATTGATAGTTAAATAAAAATATTAAGAGAGTCAAACAGTGGACACCATACACTTTGTAACCAACCTCTTCTACGTCTTCTTGTTTTCGTTAGTTTTTATTTTCTTCGCCCGTATCGTTGCGATAAAAATCGGGTTAGTTGATAAGCCTAACTTCAGAAAGAAACACGTAGGGCTTATTCCTCTTGTTGGGGGAATATCCGTTTTCTTTGGGATCTGTTTTGCATTTTATATCACAGAGGAATATATCCCTCATAAGTGGTTATACATTGCGAGTGCTGGGTTATTGGTTTTTATCGGTGCATTAGATGACCGATTTGATATTAGCGTGAAGTTAAGAGCAGGGGTTCAGGCGATTGTCGCGGTCGTTATGATGACAGCTGCAGGGCTTAAACTGGAATCATTGGGTCATGCTTTTGGCCCGTGGGAATTAGTATTGGGTCCGTTTGGTTATATTGTCACTTTATTTGCAGTATGGGCGGCGATAAATGCCTTTAATATGGTGGATGGTATTGATGGGTTACTTGGCGGGCTTTCTTCTGTTTCCTTTGGAGCACTAGGTTTCTTACTGTATCAAAATGGTAACTATGCATTAGCATTTTGGTGTTTTGCTTTTATTGCAGCTATTCTTCCTTATATCCTTTTAAATCTAGGTGTATTAGGCCGTCGATTTAAAGTCTTTATGGGGGATGCGGGAAGTACTTTAATTGGGTTTACGATTATTTGGATTTTGGTGGCTTCAACACAGGAAGAGGTTCACCCAATCAACCCAGTTACAGCACTATGGATTATCGCAATCCCTCTGATGGATATGGTTGCAATTATGTATCGTCGAATCCGTAAGGGAATGAGTCCGTTTTCTCCAGACCGTCAGCACATTCATCATTTGATTATGCGCTCAGGTTTTACACCAAAAGGGGCTTTTGTTCTGATTACGTTGTCAGCCGCATTTTTAGCTTGCATTGGTATTATCGGTGAACGCTTAGCATTTGTACCAGAATGGGTAATGTTGGCATTATTTTTGCTTGTATTTATGATGTATGGTTATTGCATCAAACGAGCTTGGAAAGTCGCCCGTTTTATTAAACGAGTTCGACGCAAAGCGCGCAGGGGTGCAGTACGGTAACGAAAAAACGAAAATAGAGGTTCTGTGCAGTGAATAACTCAGAAACACAACCGAGTCAGCATCAAACACCAATAGAGCCAGAGTTGGATATCCGCGGTTTATGCCGCTCCTTGTGGCAAGGAAAAGTTTGGATCGTTGCATTTGCCGTGATTTTTGCGGCAATTGCATTGGGAGCATCCTATTTTATGCAGCCCAAATGGAGTGCGACAGCGATTACGGATTTACCAACTGTAAATAATTTGGGAAGTTATTACTCTCAGCAACAGTTTCTGCGCAACCTCGATTCCCGTATTAATAGTACTGGGCAAGAAGGGCAATTGCCGACAATTGCAAAAGAAGCTTATCAAGAGTTTACTAAGCAACTCGGCTCTTACGATACCCGCCGCCAATTTTGGTTGAGCACAGATTATTACAAGCAACGGTTAGAAAATGATCCAAAAGCGGATGCTGCATTATTGGATGAGCTCATCAATGATATTGAGTTTACACCCGCTGATGAAGTGAAAAATCTAACGGATAGTATTAAATTAGTGGCTGAAACATCAACAGACGCAAACCAGTTGTTACGCCAATACACGCAATTTGCGAATCAACGTGCAACCGCGAATCTGAATGATGAAATTAAAGGCACTTGGGCAACTAAAATGCAATCAATGAAAGCGTTGGTTAAACGTGAAGACATGGTGGCAACTGCCGCTTATGAAAGACGATTAAACGCGTTGGAACAAGCACTAAAAGTTGCTGAAAAACAAGGTATTGTGCGTAATCAAAGCGCAACACCAGTCGATGAAATCCCTGATTCTAAAATGTTTATGTTAGGCGCCCCATTATTACAGGCACAAATTGAAACATTAAAAGCAACGGGCCCAGATCATGACTCAGATTATGACCAAAACATCGCAATGTTATCAACATTAAGCGTTGGGCCTACTCTCCAAGATAATTTTCAAGCTTACCGTTATTTGCGTACGCCTGAAGATCCTGTCAAACGTGATAGCCCACGTCGAGCCTTTATGATGGTTCTATGGGGCGCTATAGGGTTATTAGTGGGTGCCGGAGTGGTACTTTCTCGCCGCCGTCCATCTTGATTTTGGGATAAGCCACTGACACATTTATCAGTGGCTTGATAAAGTCATTAAGCTTAAATAAGCAGCACACTGCAAAAGATAAATATAAGAGAGTCATCGTGAAAGTATTGACTGTATTCGGCACTCGACCAGAAGCCATCAAGATGGCGCCGTTAGTTCATGCACTGGCGAACGATGCTGATTTTGAAGCAAAAGTTTGTGTCACTGCACAACATCGTGAAATGCTTGATCAAGTACTGAAATTATTTGAGATCACACCCGATTACGATCTCAACATTATGAAACCAGGGCAAGACTTAACGGATATTACCTGTCGTATTCTTGAAGGGCTGAAAAGTGTTTTTGCCGATTTCCAGCCTGATGTTGTTCTTGTTCATGGCGACACTGCAACTACTATGGCAACGAGCCTCGCTGCGTTTTACCATCGTATTCCTGTTGGGCATGTTGAGGCAGGGTTACGTACGGGGAATCTTTATTCGCCATGGCCTGAAGAAGCTAACCGCAAAATTGCGGGGCACTTAGCGATGTATCACTTCGCCCCAACAGAAAACTCACGCCAAAATTTATTAAAAGAATCGATCCCTGATAGCCACATTTTTGTGACTGGCAATAGCGTGATTGATGCGCTGTTATGGGTGCGAGATAAAGTCATGAGCGACCAGCACATGATGGAAAAGTTGGGTGCAAACTACCCATTTATTGACCCTAATAAGAAAATGATTTTAGTGACAGGCCACCGCCGAGAAAGTTTTGGTGGCGGTTTTGAGCGTATTTGCCACGCATTGGCTGACATTGCTCAGGCTCACCCAGATGTACAAGTTGTTTATCCTGTGCATCTGAATCCAAATGTGAGTGAGCCTGTAAAACGTATTTTGCATAATATTGATAATATTATTTTAATTAGCCCTCAAGAATATCTTCCATTTGTCTACTTAATGAATCATGCCTACTTGATTTTGACTGATTCAGGGGGAATTCAAGAAGAAGCGCCTTCTCTCGGTAAACCCGTTTTAGTCATGAGAGATACCACTGAGCGACCTGAAGCCGTTGACGCAGGTACAGTTCGTCTTGTGGGAACAGATACACAAAAAATTGTTAACGAAGTTAATCGGTTACTGACAGATGATGCGGAATATCATGAAATGAGCCGCGCACATAACCCGTATGGGGATGGTCATGCTTGTCAGCGTATTCTTACAGCATTAAAAAGTAATCAGGTGAAATTATGAGTTTTGAAACTATTTCTGTTATTGGCCTTGGTTATATCGGTTTACCAACAGCAGCAGCCTTCGCATCACGTAAAAAACAGGTTGTCGGTGTGGATGTTAACCAACATGCGGTGGATACTATTAATCAAGGGAAAATCCACATCGTGGAACCTGAACTTGATATCGTGGTGAAGAAAGCCGTTGAAGAAGGTCATTTGAAAGCTTTTACAAAGCCACAGCCTGCCGATGCTTATTTGATTGCTGTTCCAACACCATTTAAAGGTGATCACGAACCCGATTTAGCTTATGTCCGTTCTGCGGCAGAGTCGATTGCGCCTGTGCTGAAAAAAGGTGATTTAGTGATCCTTGAGTCTACTTCTCCAGTAGGTACAACGGAGCAAATGGCACAGTGGATGGCGGAAGCTCGCCCAGATTTAACGTTTCCACATCAAGCGGGTGAAGACGCGGATATTGATGTTGCTTACTGCCCAGAGCGTGTATTGCCAGGGCAAGTGATGGTCGAATTAATTAAAAATGACCGTGTTGTGGGCGGCATGACACCGAAGTCTTCACTGCGAGCGAGTGAGTTATACAACATTTTCCTTGAAGGGGAATGCGTGATCACCAATTCAAGAACCGCAGAAATGTGCAAATTAACGGAAAACAGCTTCCGTGATGTTAATATCGCATTTGCGAACGAATTATCATTAATTTGTGCAGAGCAAGATATCAATGTGTGGGAGCTGATCAGCCTAGCAAACCGCCACCCGCGCGTGAATATTTTACAACCAGGCCCTGGTGTTGGTGGTCACTGTATTGCCGTTGACCCATGGTTCATTGTTGCTCAAAATCCGAAACAATCACGTTTAATCCACACCGCACGTTTAGTGAATGACGGCAAGCCAATTTGGGTCGTTGATCAAGTGAAAGCGGCTGTTGCGGATTGCTTAGTGGAAACAGGCAAGAAAGCCAGCGAAGTGACGATTGCGTGTTTTGGGCTTTCGTTTAAACCGAATATTGATGATTTACGTGAAAGCCCAGCAATGCATATCACTAAAATGGTGGCGAACTGGAACCTAGGTAAAACTTATGCGGTTGAGCCACATATCGAAGAATTACCAACATCGCTGAAAGGCATTTCTGAATTAGTTTCAATTGAAAAAGCGGTGAATGAAGCGGATGTGATCCTGATGTTAGTTGACCACAATGTTTTTAAAGGCATTCAAGGTTCAGCAATCCCACAAAAATGGGTTGTGGATACAAAAGGAGTCTGGCGTTGAAACGCATTCTAATCACTGGAGGTGCGGGGTTTATTGGCTCCGCAGTGGTGCGTCATATTATTGAGAATACGAACGACAGTGCGATTGTGATTGATTGCCTGACTTATGCAGGCAACCTTGAATCCCTCGCGCCTGTCGCGAGCAGTGAACGCTATGCGTTTGAGCAAGTGAATATCTGCGACCGACAAGCACTTGACCACGTTTTTGCTCAATATCAACCCGATGCTGTTATGCATCTGGCGGCGGAAAGCCACGTGGACCGTTCTATTGACGGTCCTGCCGCTTTTATTGAAACCAACATTGTGGGTACTTACACACTGTTAGAAGCCGCGCGTCATTATTGGTCTGCGTTAGATGAAGGGAAAAAAGCGGCATTCCGTTTCCACCACATCTCGACAGACGAAGTATACGGTGATTTGGATGGTCCTGAAGGTTTCTTCACAGAAACAACACCTTATGCGCCAAGCAGTCCATACTCTGCCTCTAAAGCATCCAGCGACCATTTGGTGCGTGCGTGGCAAAGAACTTATGGTTTGCCAACGATGATCACCAACTGCTCAAATAATTATGGGCCATATCATTTCCCTGAGAAATTGATCCCCTTAATTATTTTAAACGCCTTAGCGGGCAAACCACTGCCAGTGTATGGCAAAGGTGAGCAAATTCGTGATTGGTTGTTTGTGGAAGATCATGCACGCGCTTTACATTTGGTGGCAACAACGGCGCAGCCAGGCACAACGTACAATATCGGTGGGCATAACGAACGCCGTAATATTGAAGTTGTTGAAACCATTTGTGAGCTGCTGGAAGAGTTGCATCCGCAAAAACCACAAGGTGTAGCACATTACCGCGATTTAATTACTTATGTGAAAGACAGACCTGGTCACGACATGCGCTATGCTATTGATGCAGCAAAAATTGAGCGTGAATTGGGCTGGAAACCTGAAGAAACTTTCGAGTCTGGTATTCGCAAAACAGTGTTGTGGTATTTGAATAACGAAACGTGGTGGCGTCGTGTACAAGATGGCTCCTACGCAGGTGAACGCTTAGGCCTTGGCAATTAGGTGAAACCATGAAAGGTATTATTTTAGCGGGGGGATCGGGAACGCGTTTACACCCAATTACCCGTGGTATTTCTAAACAATTATTGCCTATCTATGATAAGCCAATGATTTATTACCCGCTTTCTGTCTTGATGTTAGCGGGTATTCGCGAAATTTTAATTATTTCGACTCCCGATGATTTACCGATGTTCAAGCGCCTATTGGGGGATGGACATGAGTTTGGTATTGAACTGAGTTATGCAGAGCAGCCATCACCAGATGGATTAGCACAAGCCTTTATTATTGGTGAAGAATTTATCAATGGTGATAGCTGTTGTTTAGTCTTAGGGGATAACATTTTCTTTGGTCATTCGTTTAGCCCGAAACTGAAATCAGTCGCAGAACGCCCCCATGGGGCAACGGTATTCGGCTACCAAGTCATGGACCCAGAGCGCTTTGGTGTGGTGGAGTTTGATGATAATTTTAAAGCGTTATCTATCGAAGAAAAACCGACAAAACCGAAATCAAACTGGGCGGTAACAGGGTTATATTTCTACGACTCTCAAGTGGTTGAATTTGCTAAGCAAGTCAAGCCATCTGAACGCGGTGAATTAGAAATTACGTCTATCAATCAAATGTATTTAGAGCGCGGGCAGTTAAATGTTGAACTGCTTGGCCGTGGTTTTGCTTGGTTGGATACGGGCACCCACGACAGCTTGATTGAGGCAGGTACATTTGTACAAACCGTTGAAAAACGACAAGGTTTTAAAGTTGCCTGCTTAGAAGAAATCGCATGGCGTAATGGTTGGCTAACCGACGAACAAGTCGCAGCTTCCGCGCAGCAACTGAAGAAAACCGGTTATGGGCAATATTTAGAGGATTTACTCCGTGTCCGTCCGCGCCAGTATTGATGGTTTGCAGTGGGAGAGCGACTTCTTTCATCGCTCAACCGCAAAATTAAATTTCTCGGGGGAGAACCTCGAAACTGTCCTTGCTTATCAAATGGATGCGTACGATATCATCCAAGCCAAGGTTGCAGCATCTGAAACGTTATTGATTGATGACTTAACCAGTATGGGGTTTGCATTTGTCGAAGGTGAAATTGATTTTGCCCTCACTATTGGCACAGAAAATGCTTATCTAAAGGCGGGGTTAACGGTGGCAGATAGCATCGTTGCGGCGCAAGTGGATGACGTCCCTTTACTGCAACAAGCAGCTGCCTCTGTCTTTAGTAATAGCCGTTTTCGCGCGCCTTGGTATCGTGAAGGGGACAGCGGGCGGTTTTACGCGTTGTGGATAGAAAAAGCCGTGCTTGGTACGTTTGACCATACTTGCTTATTAGTCAAAGACGCCTCTGACCGCATTTTAGGTTTTGTGAGTTTGCGCCATATTGATGATGATACTGCACGCATCGGGCTTTTAGCGAAAGTACCTGAAGCGCAAGGGCGAGGAATAGGTCGCAAGTTAATGTCTGCGGCATTCGACTGGTGTGTGCAACACCAAAAAAGACAGTTAAATGTTGCCACCCAAATCAGCAATGTTGCGGCATTAAATCTTTATTCACGTAGCGGTGCGGCGATTGCCAGTACCGCCTATTGGTTATACAGGGGACAACATGATTCCATTTAATAAACCACCCGTTGTAGGCACTGAATTAGAGTATATGAGACAAGCCATGGAAAGTGGCAAGCTGTGTGGTGATGGTGGTTTCACAAAACGTTGTGAAGAGTGGATGGAAAAACGTTTTAATTGCCCAAAAGTGCAGTTAACACCATCTTGCACCGCGTCATTAGAAATGGCGGCAATCCTGATTGATATTAAGCCTGGCGATGAAGTGATCATGCCGAGCTTTACCTTTGTATCAACCTCAAACGCATTTGTTCTGCGCGGCGCGAAAATTGTGTTCGTTGATATCCGTCCAGATACGATGAATATTGATGAAACGAAAATCGAAGCGGCGATTACTGAGCGTACGCGTGCGATTGTGCCTGTTCACTACGCAGGGGTTGCCTGTGAAATGGACACCATCATGGATATTGCCAAAAAACATGACCTATTCGTCATTGAAGATGCGGCACAAGGCGTGATGTCAACCTATAAAGGCAAGGCTTTAGGGACAATTGGCCACATTGGTTGTTACAGTTTTCATGAAACCAAAAACTACTCTTCCGGTGGGGAAGGTGGCGCGACGTTAATCAACGATAAAGACTTAATCAGCCGTGCTGAAGTGATCCGTGAAAAAGGGACAAACCGTAGCCAATTCTTCCGCGGACAAGTGGATAAATACACATGGCGTGATATCGGTTCAAGCTACCTGTTGTCTGATTTACAAGCGGCTTACCTGTGGGCTCAATTGGAAGAAGCAGACAAAATCAACGAACGCCGTTTATTGCTATGGAAACGTTACTACGAAGCGTTGCAACCGCTGGCGGATGCAGGCCGTTTAGTATTAGCGACTGTGCCTGAAGGTTTAGTGCACAACGCCCATATGTTCTACATCAAATTGAAGGATGTGGAAGAACGTACTGAATTCAATGAGTTTATGAAATCTCACGGTATTTTAACTGTATTCCACTACGTTGCACTACACACAAGTCCTGCGGGGCTGGAGTTTGGTCGCTTCCATGGTGAAGACAAATACACTACGAAAGAAAGTGACCGACTGGTGCGTTTGCCGATGTTCTACAACATGACGGATGCAGAACAACAAACAGTTATCGAACAGATTAAGGCGTTCTTTGCCTAATGTCGTTAGCTAGAGCCTCTGTTTGGACTGCTGGGTCTACCCTGATTAAAATCGGGGCAGGCCTGCTTATCGTTAAATTACTGGCGATTGCATTTGGCCCGAGCGGTGTTGGGTTGGCGGGGAACTTCCGCCAATTGATCACCGTTCTGGGTGTATTGTCTGGTGCGGGGATTTTCAATGGTGTCACAAAGTATGTGGCAGAGCACCATCAAGACCCCGTCAAGCTTCGTGCTGTTTTAGGGACATCATCAACGCTAATCCTCGGCTTTTCAACGCTGTTAGCCATTGTTTTCTTATTATTCAGTGGTGCTATTAGTCAGGTATTATTTGATAGTCCTGATTACGCCTCTGTGATTTATGCTGTGGCTTTTATTCAGATGGGGATAGCCTACGCAAACTACTTTTTAGCCATCCTAAAAGGTTATCGAGACGCATCGGGTAACGCTCAAGCTATCATTTTAGGGAGCTTAGTGGGTGTTGTTGCCTATTATTTGTGCTATACCTTGGGAGGATATGAAGGTGCGCTTGCAGGCTTAGCCCTTGTACCAGCCTTAGTTGTCCTGCCCGCAGGCTTGATGATTATTCGCCGTAAACAATTTGCACTGTCAATGCTTAAACCCGCGTGGGACAAAGCCATTGCAACGCATTTAGGTAAATTCACTGTTATGGCGCTATTAACGTCAGTGACATTACCTGTTGCTTATATCGTGATGCGAAATCTATTGGCGGAGCGTTATAGTTGGGATGATGTCGGGTTATGGGCGGGGGTTAGCACCATTTCAGATGCTTACTTGCAGTTTATTACCGCATCATTTTCAGTGTATTTGCTGCCAACACTTTCCCGTTTACAGCATAAAAGCGAAATTTCATCTGAAATTATCAAAGCATTAAAATTTGTCTTACCCGCTGTCGCGGTGGCCAGTTTTATGGTTTGGCTCCTGCGTGATTTTGCCATTTGGCTGCTATTTTCTGAGAAGTTTACAGGAATGAGAGACCTTTTTGCTTGGCAATTGGTGGGGGATGTCCTGAAAGTTGGCGCATATGTGTTTGGTTATTTGGTGATAGCCAAAGCCGCATTGCGTTTTTATGTTCTGACAGAAGTGAGTCAATTTGTGTTGCTGATGGGTTTTGCTCACTGGCTTATTCCTGAGCATGGCGCAGTTGGTGCGACACAGGCCTATATGGCTACTTATATCGTATACTTTATTTTATGTTGTTGCGTATTTTTGATTTACCGTAGGCGAGCATGACAACCTTAATACATGTACTGGGATCGAACCTCCCACACCATAATCAGACGGTTTTGACGTTTTTTAATAGCGTAATTAGCCAGGAAATGGCGCCGTCACAAAAACTGCATTTTATGGTCGTAAGCGATGATGCGAGGCTTGCTGACGCTTATCCGCAGCTCGAAATTGATATTTTTGAGAGTAAAAAAGCCATTGCAAATAGTGTGATCAAGCGGGCGAAAGCAGATCGCCGTACCCGTTTCTTCTTCCATGGGCAATTTAATGCACCGATTTGGCTGGCACTGTTATTTGGCCAAATCAAACCTCATCAATTTTGGTGGCATATCTGGGGTGCGGACCTGTACGAAGAATCCAATTCACTGAAATTTAAACTGTTTTATGTTTTACGCCGCTTAGCGCAAAAAAAAGTTGGGCATGTTTGTGCGACGCGTGGCGATTTATGTTATTTCCACCAGTCGAACCCGAAAGTGCCTGCTTCAGTGCTGTATTTTCCAACACGGATGGATCCTGCTTTAACGATAAGCGAACGTAAGCCACGTGAAGGCGAGCAATTGACTATCTTGCTCGGTAACTCAGGTGATCGCTCTAATCGCCATGTAGAGGCTCTGATTGCGATTAAACAGCAGTTTGGTGATAAGGCTCGCGTGATTATCCCAATGGGGTATCCTGCGAACAACCACGTTTATATTCAACACGTGGAAGACGCGGCAAATAGCCAATTTGCAGCGGGCCAGGTAGAAATCCTTAAAGAGCGTATGGAATTCAGTGATTATCTTAACGTGTTGAAGACCTGCGATCTCGGCTATTTCATTTTTAATCGCCAGCAAGGTGTTGGGACGGTTTGTTTATTAATTCAATTTGGCATCCCATTTGTGATCAGCCGCCAAAATACGTTTTGGCAGGATTTAACGGCACAAAACGTGCCTGTATTTTTTTATGGTGATGAATTGACGACCTCGCTGGTGGATGAAGCGCAGCGTCAAATGGCTTTGTTGGATAAAGCTAATATCGAATTTTTTGCTCCAAACTTTACTGAGGGGTGGAAAACCATTCTCAGTATCGCGGAGGGGCGAGCATGACGCTAATGGAGTTAGGTGGCTTAGCGTTGGTCTACCTGATATCAATCATCTTTATTGGCACTTTGCTCTATAAAGAGTTTTTACGTGTCCGCTTTAACTTCAACATTTTCTTTTCAATGTTGTATTTATTGACATTTTATTTTGGTTTTCCGTTAACCTGCGCCTTAGTGTTCCAGTTTGATGTGGCGGTTGTGACAGCCGATTATCTCTTGTATGCGCAGCTTGCGGCGACCAGTTTTTATGCCATTTATTACGTGGCTTATAAAACGCGGCTATCGCGCAAAGTGGAGACTTCACGGCGTGCGCTGTTTAGTATGAACAAAGTCGAAACCAATCTCACTTGCATGTTATTAATCGCTATTGCGGTAGTGACGGTAGGTATTTTCTTCATGCAGAACGGTTTTTTACTATTCAAGCTGAAATCCTACAGCCAAATTTTCTCCAGCCAAGTTTCAGGGGTCGCATTGAAGCGGTTTTTCTACTTCTTTATTCCTGCCATGCTGATTGTGTATTTTCTGCGACCAACACAAAAACGCTGGATTTTCTTCCTTGTCAGCACCGTAGCTTTTGGTTTTTTAACCTATGTTATTGTGGGTGGGACAAGGGCGAATATCATCATCGCTTTCGCACTATTTTTATTTATCGGTATCGTCAGGGGGTGGATCACTCTGTGGATGCTGGGTGCGGCAGGTGTCGCCAGTATTGTTGGGATGTTCTGGCTGGCATTAAAACGCTATGGCTTGGATGTGAGCGGCTCCGAGGCGTATTACACTTTCTTATACCTGACTCGAGATACGTTCTCGCCATGGGAAAACCTCGCTTTATTACTCAGCCATTATGATGAGATGGATTTCCAAGGACTTGCACCGATTATTCGTGATTTTTATGTGTTTATCCCATCGTGGGTATGGCCAGAGCGACCAGATACCGTACTAAACTCGGCGAACTACTTCACTTGGGAAGTGCTGAATAACCATTCTGGATTAGCCATTTCACCGACTTTGATTGGTTCATTAGTGGTGATGGGTGGGGTGATTTTCATTCCGCTCGGTGCAATCGCGGTGGGGTTGATCATTAAGTGGTTTGACTGGATTTATGGCATGAGTTTGCAAGAGCCAAACCGCTATAAGGCCGCGATTATGCAGGCATTTTGCTTCGGTGCGATTTTTAACATTATCGTATTAGCGCGTGAAGGCGTCGATTCTTTTGTCTCACGGGTGGTTTTTTTCTGCTTAATTTTTGGGTTATGCCTGATTCTAGCAAAACTCCTGTATTGGTTATTTGAAAGTGCGGGGCTTATCCGCACAAAAACAGCTTCTTTTTTAAGAAGCCAACAACGTGAAAGTCGTTAAGGAAGCATCATGGAACCGTCATCAACTCAATCTTCATCTGTTCCTCAGTATTCGATTCGTGGACATAATATTTGGGGCTTCAAAGATATGGCCCACTTTTTGAATTATTTGTTTGCGAATGGTGAAACCAAAACGGGTACTTTGGTCGCGATTAATGCGGAAAAAGTGATGATTGCGGAGAAAGACACCGCGTTAAATACCTTATTAGGCCAAGCTGAATATCTGTACGCAGACGGGATCAGCATTGTGCGCGCTATTCGCCGTAAATACCCAGAAGCTCAGGTTTCCCGTGTTGCAGGTGCAGATTTGTGGGAAGGACTGATGGAAAGAGCTGGGCGCGAAGGTACGCCTGTATTCTTAGTCGGTGGTAAGCCAGAAATCCTCGAACAAACCGAAAGTAAACTGCGCGCTCAGTGGAATGTGAACATTGTTGGTTCGCAAAATGGCTATTTTACCGCCGAAGACCGTGGTGCTTTGTTTGAACGCATTCATGCGAGTGGCGCTAAAATTGTCACAGTCGCGATGGGGTCACCAAAGCAAGAACTCTTTATGCGTGATTGTCGCGTTATTCATCCAGACGCACTGTATATGGGTGTTGGCGGGACTTACGATGTTTTTACAGGTCACGTGAAGCGTGCTCCGAAAGTGTGGCAAAACTTAGGCTTAGAATGGCTATATCGCTTATTATCACAACCTTCACGTATTACTCGTCAGTTTAAATTACTGAAGTTTTTAGGCTACTATTATGGCGGTAAGCTGTAAGTTTATTTCCGAGTAATAATGTATTGATAAAGCGGGATTTTTCCCGCTTTATTTTTGTTTACTTATTAGGTTTTTTATCTTTCCTTGCTGATTGTAAAATCACTCAGTGGCGTATTCGCTGGTCTCTTTCCTCAAATATTTCTATAATTCATCAAAAATAAATGTAGATCATGGTTTTTCTCTATAATTTGGGTCTATGACATGCTTTTCAGTCGACAAGTCGGCTGTTTTTAATAAATTACAGTAATTATGACTAATTTCGTTCCAATTCACGCTGTGGTTTAACGATAATAATTGATGACAGGGGTATTTATGGGGAATCCACAACAGGGACTTCAGCGCGGGTTAGAAGCTCGGCATATTGAGCTTATTGCGCTAGGTGGAACAATTGGCGTTGGGCTATTTATGGGCTCAGCCAGTACGCTAAAATGGGCAGGGCCTTCCGTACTGCTCGCATACATCATTGCGGGTATTTTTGTTTTCTTCATCATGCGTTCCATGGGTGAGATGCTGTTTCTGGAGCCTGTCACTGGGTCGTTTGCTTCTTTTGGTTATAAGTATCTGAGCCCATTTTGGGGGTGCCTCACCGCATGGGGTTACTGGTTTATGTGGGTGGCTGTTGGGATCTCAGAAATTACCGCCATCGGTGTTTACGCCGAATATTGGTTCCCAGATGTACCTCAGTGGATATTTGCCATTGTTGCCGTGGTTTTAGTCGCATTGGCCAACCTTGCCGCCGTTCGTTTGTATGGCGAGTTAGAGTTTTGGTTTGCGATGATCAAAGTCACCACCATCGTGGTGATGATCCTGATTGGTTTAGGGTTAATTTTTTTTGGCCTTGGGAATAACTTCGAGCCGATAGGGCTGGCTAACCTGACGGAACATGGTGGCTTCTTTGCTGGGGGCTGGAAAGGCTTTTTATTTGCCTTGTGTATCGTTGTGGCTTCCTATCAAGGCGTTGAATTAGTAGGGATCACCGCAGGCGAAGCGAAAAATCCGCAAGTCACGCTGAAAAAAGCGATCAATAACATTTTATGGCGCATTCTGATTTTTTATGTTGGTGCGATTTTTATTGTTGTTACCTTATTTCCGTGGACTGAAGTCGGGCAGCAAGGGAGTCCATTTGTCTTAACGTTTGCGAAAGTGGGGATTGTCTCTGCGGCAGCGGTGATCAACTTTGTAGTACTCACTGCGGCGCTGTCTGGGTGTAATAGTGGGATGTACAGTGGCGGTCGTATGTTGTACGCATTAGCGCAAAATAAGCAGCTTCCCAGCGGGCTACTGAAGCTCACAAAAAACGGAGTTCCTGCACGTTGTGTTGGTTTTACAATACTGTGTCTCGTTGCAGGCTCTAGCTTGAATTATATTATTCCAAATCCAGAAAAAGTGTTTGTGTACGTGTACAGCGCAAGCGTTTTGCCAGGAATGGTACCATGGTTGGTCTTGCTCACCAGCCAAATTCGTTTTCGCCAGCAAAATAAAGAACAATTAGTGGGACACCCGTTTAAATCAATTTTATTTCCATGGGTCAACTATGCGACGTTACTCTTTTTGGCCTGTGTATTAGTGGGCATGGCGATAAACCCAGATACACGGATGTCATTAATTGTCGGAGCACTCTTTTTAGGGGCAGTTTCCCTGCTTTATTTTTTAATTCAGGCGTTAAACGGCCGCAGTAGAAAAGCCTAGGCAAGATATTTTCTCGGCGCTTTTATGGGTGTCGAGCAAAAAAGAGGGCAAAAATGCTCTCTTTCTCGGCGAAATGGATAAAAGGCAAGCAATCGATATTTTTATTTCAAAAAGGACTAGACAGCGGGTAGATAAATCCGTACTATCCTCTCCCGCAACGGCGTTAAGCGCCCGTAGCTCAGCTGGATAGAGCGCTGCCCTCCGGAGGCAGAGGTCTCAGGTTCGAATCCTGTCGGGCGCACCAGTTTTAGCACGTCGCTACGGTTGGCAAAATGACGTTGTATGTAGTATGATAGCAACGCTTTGAAAAAAGTGAAGTTATGGTGGCTATAGCTCAGTTGGTAGAGCCCTGGATTGTGATTCCAGTTGTCGTGGGTTCGAGTCCCATTAGCCACCCCATTTTTTTTGTGACATTGCGAGGGTGGCGGAATTGGTAGACGCGCTAGCTTCAGGTGTTAGTGTCCTATGGACGTGGGGGTTCAAGTCCCCCCTTTCGCACCACGAAAAAAATTAATGTGAAGCAGTACATTTCGGCGAGTAGCGCAGCTTGGTAGCGCAACTGGTTTGGGACCAGTGGGTCGGAGGTTCGAATCCTCTCTCGCCGACCAATTTAAAGAACCCCGCTTAATAGCGGGGTTTTTGCATTTTTAACCCGATGTTGATTTTTTTATACTCACTGTTGGACGAGCTTGCTCGCTATCTTTTAAACCCCTTCTTTTCTGTTCCTTTTGAGTGCATGCACGTCATTAATTCGCTATATCACACCATAATCTTTAACGCATTGTTTTTTATGTAAAAAATAAGTGTCGTAATTTTTATACAAACCCATACTTCTGTGTCGCCAAAAAGAGACATTTTACCTATTGATTTATAAGGTTAAATTTATAAGTGAGTTAAGGTGTCTCTATATTGAGACAAAGAAATACGCTTTCATTCATGCTAAAGGTTAAAAAAAGTGAGGTGAAGGGAGCGTGCAAATTTTCTGGGTTCAAAATACCCCGTAAAACTAAGATATACAGAAACGTTAGGAATAGCAGGGAAAAAATAGGATGATGGAAAAAGTTGGCACGCATCCTGCATTATTAAATATGTAGATGCTCATCTCACTTCTTATGATAGCAATGCTTCATAAACCCAGAGATGACGCAAAGCCGATTATCGGTGCCTATTGTCCAACTTAGATGATCAAGAGCTCATCCTCTTACCATCAACGAACGGGCGAAACGTTGAGTGAGGCACCATCCGTCTGTAGACCTGATTGTATTTTACACCTGCCTAGTGCAGGTGTTTTTTTTGCATTTTTTATGGTAGGCCTCTTATTTATAGGAATAAGAGGCTGAAATCAAATAGGAAGACTAATTTTTACCTTTGCTAAACCATTTGCTGAGCCAGCGAGTAATGTAGGTATAACAAAGAATAATAAACGTAATGATGAAAATATCTTTACTGAGGTCTTCAGTATTAAAGCCGATGATCATGATAAAAACAAAAGGTGATAAAACTAACAGAAGTAGGTCAAAAAAGATTTGCAAACGGTTTGGTGTCGCGATAATCCAGCGCCAAATAGCTTTAACTACATTCATATATATTTCCTAAATTCATTCAAGGCAAAAATGCATATAGTGTTTTATACACTATGTGTTTGTTTTATGACATAGCTGAACTTGTTTTGTTTGCAATGAATTGATTATGTTTTTTAGCGATAGGCATTTCTTCATGCGGTATACCGACGATAATACTTTATTTGTCTTTTTTAGATATTAATGGAGTCACAAAGTGGGGCGAAATGACCCTTTTTGTCAATTTATCGGCAGTTAGAGGACGAAATAAAAACGCCACTTCAGAGTGTGGCGTTTTTATTTTGAGGAATAACTAAGTGCGTTCTTGTTTCAAGGAATGCGTTAGGGCTTCTTGGCGGATCTTAGCGGCTTCGTTTGGTTTATGTAGCTTATCGTAGGTATCGGCGAGCCATGAAGCATCTTGAACATCAAAGCGTTGTGCTAAAGCTGCTTTGAAGTAGGATTCTGCTTTTTCCCATTGGGCATTATGTAACGATAAAACTCCTAGTGTGCTGTTTAATAAAGGTGTGGCACCATTTTGTTTTTGCAAATGCAGTAACGTTTTCTCAATAGCTTCAGGGTGATCGCTGTTAACTTTTGGTATTAACAAGAGTAAGCGCTCATCATATTGTTGCTTTAAGCCATCAATAATCATTTTCTCTGCACTTTTGGTATCACCACACTCAATCAAGTGTTCAGCCAAGAAGGCTTGAAGTGCGGTTTCATGGCGGACACGGCGAGGTTGTGATTTCCACCAATCTTTAAGGCCATCACTTCCACCTTCAGCCATACATTGGTTCATTAACCCTTTGTAAGCTTTAAGTTTTAATGCATCAAGCTCGTCTTCATTATGAAACTGAACTTTTGCCATCACGGGAAGTAATTCGATTAATGCTTGGTAAGCGCCTGAACGTAAGTAAGCTTGTTCGGCAAGGCGTAGAACTTCGGGATGCCTTGGGGCTTTATCAATTAGTTTATCGATACCATTACGGGCAGCGTGGACTTCACCTTCAGCAAGCTGAATACGCACACGGCAAATATCGACAGGGAGTTGGTCACTACCAGCGGCTTCAGCCGCGCGGTCTAAATACTGGTGAGTGCGGAACTCATCACCACGTTGCTGCGCCGCTTCAGCGGCCATCAAATAGTTAATCACCGGCTGCTGAGAGAAATCAGCGTGCTTACTCATCAGCTTTTCAACTTGCTCAAAATCACCTTCAGCTAATTTCAGCAATGCTTTTTGAGTTTGAGTGTGGGCTTTATGGTATTTACGACCGCTTACCCATCCTTTCGTGCGTGAAGTGGTGCTCATAAAACGGCGATAACACCAACCAAGGAATAGCAGTACAAATTGCAGCAAGATGAAGCCTAAAACTAAACTCGTGACGCTGGTAGTGATGTCATAATTATCTGTACGAATAAAGACATACCCTTGGTGACCTGCCAAGAGAGGCCCTAAAATCACACCTGCAATTAGGACTAGAAAGAGGATTAATACTTTAATCATCATTACCCCCTATTGCCCGCAGGCTCTGCGGATTCAAAAGGGTGCTCTGTATCCGAAGTTTGTGCATCCGTAGCAGGCACTGCATCTTCCGCGGCTTTTGTCGTGTCTTTTACCGCTTCAGCTGCTGCATCAACTGCGCCATCAGTCGATGGGCTTGTTTCAGACTGTGAAAGCAAACTGCGAACGCGTGTTTGCATCAGTTTTTCCAGCTTTTCTTGGCTTTCGAGCGCCTCTGGCATGTCAACATCAATAGGTTGATTGATGAGCTCATCAATGGTGGATAAAAAAGCTTTCGTAGCTGGCGCCTCAGTATCAAAATAAGCCCTTACCCAGGTAGAAGCTTGTTCTAATGACTGTTTATATGTTTCTTCTTGGTAACGAGGAACAGCTTGAGCGGCAATTAAAAGCTGAGAACGAATATTTTCACGTAAATAAATATCTTGGTTTGGTGCTAATAATGGTGCTTCTGAACCATCACGTGCTCGGACCGTAATAAAGTCACTGGTGAAGCTTTTCCAACTACGTGACAAGTTTTGTTTCCAATCGGAAATATCATCACTCACGTCACTGTTATTGTCGTCTGTTGCATCACCGCTGTTTAAATCCGCGAGACGTAAGTTATCAACTTCATTACTGAGCTGGTTTAATTTTAAGATAATGCCGTCATAGTCAATTTGGTTAATTGCAGCCAGTTTTGCCATGTCATTATTGATGGATTTACGAATATCAAGCAGGCTTGGGTCGTTCATTTCCGCTAAGCTGGAGTCTGCGCTTTTTAGTAAAACAGCCGCAGTAACAGGATCATGATCATTCCACAATTTACGGCCAGCCATTTTTACCATGAAATCCGCTTGGGCGATTAACCAGCTTTTGACATCGGTACTTGAAAGCGCCGTAACATGGGCTTGCAGCTCCTGCATACGGCGATTTAGTCTGTCTTCGTATTCAAGTGCATGATTTTTGATATCTTTATTTGCGGCAATTAAAGCATCTACACGTTGCCTATCTGAGTTTTGCTGGTCAATTAAATCACTTAGCTGCTGTTTTAGTTCATTGTTTTCATTGACTAATTTTGCATTGCTTTGCTGAGTGAAATAATAGAGACCACCACCAATGGCGATGATAACCGCAATCGCAATAATCCCGCCTACGAGACCAGAACGTTTTTGTTCCGAAGAGGGCTTAGTTCCGCGATGAACTGTTGATTTTTCATCTGTTTTTGGCGTCACCGTCTCGGTTGTTTTATCGTGTTCCGTCATAAATTAGCATCCCATATCGGTTGAGATTAATGCTTTAATTAAAGCATTATTATCTGCGCTATTCGCTACACAGACCTTCTGCCATCCACTTTGGCGGGCGAGATCTGCAATCCGTTCACTGACAACAAGCAGGCGGCGGGAAAACCACCATACCCGATATTCATCGGTGATTAATTCTTCAAGTAAGGCTAACATTTGCCCGCTGGTGATCACGACATCAGTAATATCGGTTTGCACCCATTTCTGATTGAACTGTGTTTTGTCGTAATGCACTGGCAACCTTGTGTAACATTCGCAATAATCAACGTGGGCACCACGTGAGCGTAATGTGGATGCGAGAAGCTCTCGCCCACCATTTCCCCTCAATAAAAGGGCGCGTTTACCCTCTAAAAATTGGAGTTCAGGAAGCGTTAGAAGTACTTCGCTGGTTTCCCCATGTTCAGCCCAACGTGCTATTTGCCCAGTCGTGTGCTGAAAATACTGCCCAGTAGAACGACCTATTCCATAGTAAGATAACTTATCAGACCAGCTACGTCCTATTTGTTCAAGTGCTAAATTTGCGTACTCGACTGCATTTTTGGACAAAAGAAAGACCAGATCGTTCGTTTCTAAGGCATCTAGCTGGGTCGTTAAGGTATTGAGCTCAGCACCTGGCCCAATACAAATTAAAGGAGCAGCATAAGCTTGCCCACCCATTGAGGTAATTGCCGTTATCAGCTCTGAACCAGCGGGCTCAGGGCGTGTGACAAGGACTCTCATGCAGGTGGATTTCCTTTATAGACCTCAGCCAAAATTTCTCTCGCGCCTTGTGCTAACAGCTCTTCAGCCAGTGAAATACCTGCTTGGCTAGCCTCTTGTGGCGCGATAAGGCGTTCACCGCGAATAATTACGCTACCATCTGGCGCACCGACAAGGGCACGCAACCAAATTTTATCATCCTGCCAAATCGCATAGCTACCGATAGGCACTTGGCATCCGCCTTCTAATCGCATATTCATCGCACGTTCGGCAAGTACACAAATAGAAGTATCATCATCGTTGAGTACCGCAAGTAACTCACGGGTTACCACATCATCCAAGCGACATTCAATGCCAACAGCACCTTGACCAACAGCGGGTAAACATTGTTCAGGTTCGAGCGCAGTACGAATACGCTCTTCAAGCCCTAAGCGTTTCAAACCAGCAACGGCGAGGATAATGGCATCGTATTCGCCGTTATCAAGTTTTGATAATCGTGTGCCCACATTACCGCGTAAATCACGAATGACTAAATCAGGGCGAAGCTCTCTGAGCTGGCATTGGCGGCGTAAGCTTGATGTGCCAACGATACTGCCTTTCGGCAAAGCGTCAATATTGTCATATTGGTGAGACACAAAAGCATCGCGAGGGTCTTCGCGTTCACAAATAGTGACTAAACCAAGCCCTTCAGGGAATTCAACGGGTACGTCTTTCATTGAATGAACGGCAATATCAGCACGTCCTTCTAATAGTGCAAGCTCTAGTTCTTTAACAAATAACCCTTTCCCACCGACTTTTGCCAGTGGGGTATCAAGAATGATGTCACCCTTTGTGACCATTGGGACAAGTTCAACCTGTAAGCCAGGGTGAAACTGCTCTAATTTGTCTTTGACAAAGTGCGCTTGCCATAAGGCGAGAGGGCTTTTACGCGTTGCAATACGCACGATATTTGTTGATGTCATTTTGCTGTTTTCTCTGGCGAAAATTGCCGTGTATTAACCATACAATTGGCATTAGTTTTAACATGTTAAGGATTTTTTTTCCAGTTGGGCACAAAATCGCCATTCAGATTATTTGTAACAGATTTATATTTGTAATCATGATGCAGGAAAGTGATTCAAAAGATGATGACTTGAGATAGCTATTCGATTATTTTTTTAGCTTATCGTGCTATTTATTGAGTTGGCAGGAGGGAAGGCAGTATAAATTTGTGTTGAAGCGTGCAAGCACAGGCTCTGTGCGTATTGTACTTAATATCGTTTTGAATTGTTGCTTTATTAAACAATTCACGTGAGTGATATTATTCCATTGAAAAACAAGGGATATTCTATCGAGTTAAAAAATAAAAAGTCTTTTTATACAATATGTTGAAAAGCATTTTGTATCAAAAATAAGCGTATAAAATTATGTGATCTACTTTACCCTTTTGCTCCAAGGTGTTAAATTGATCACGTTTCCGACAATTCATTTGAAAACTTTTTTAAATCTATCTCTATCTGTTGGGTGCTGGGAAATTTCCAGATTTGTATTACATTCATTACAGTCAGGCGTAACCTTTGTATCTCTATATTGAAACCTTAAAGCAAAGACTTGATGCGATAAACCAATTACGGTTAGAGCGCGCGACGGCGTCTATGAGCGAGACTTTTTCTCAGGTTTATAGTTTGCTGCCAGTCTTGTTTCATTATCATCATCCAATGATGCCTGGTTTTATCGAAGGTAGTGTGCCCCATGGTGTGTGTTTTTTCTCCCCAGATACAGAACAGATGAAATGGTTAGGGCAATTTGAACGCTTCTTACCTATTGATTCAAGTGCAAATGGTGAATTACCTATCACTGGAATTTATTCGATGGGCAGCACATCTTCTGTTGGGCAGAGCCACTGTTCTGATATTGATGTGTGGGTCTGTCATCCTTCATGGCTCGATCACGAAGAAAAACGTTTTTTGCAAAAAAAATGTACATTAATTGAGCAGTGGGCAGCTTCTTTAGGTATTGATGTCACTATCTTTTTAATCGATGAAAACCGTTTTCGTCATCATGCGAGTGGGCATATTGGTGGGGAAAACTGTGGCTCAACGCAGCATATCCTGTTATTAGATGAATTTTATCGCACAGCAGTGCGCATGGCAGGAAAACGTTTGCTATGGACGATGGTGCCTGTCGAAGAAGAGCAACATTACGATGAATACGTTATTGGGTTATATGCACAAGGTGTGTTGACGCCCAACGAGTGGTTAGATTTAGGGGGGTTAGGTGAGCTATCTGCTGCTGAATACTTTGGCGCTAGCTTGTGGCAGCTATATAAAAGTGTCGATTCCCCTTATAAGGCCGTCCTGAAAAGTATTTTGCTCGAGTCTTATTCTTGGGACTATCCGCATGGTAAATTGCTGGCAATGGAATTTAAACGCCATTTACATGCAGGTGAAATTGTTAGCTACGGTTTAGATTCATACTGTTTGATGTTAGACCGTGTTACGCGTTATCTCACTGAAATCAATGATTCTACCCGCCTTGATTTGATCCGCCGCTGTTTTTACCTCAAAGTCTGTGAAAAACTCTCTGAAGACGATGGCAACGCCTGCTCTGGTTGGCGCCGTGATGTGTTATCTCAACTCGTTGAGTCATGGGGATGGAGTGCGGAACGTTTAGCATTACTTGATTCGCGTAATCAATGGAAAATTGAACGGGTTCGTGAAGCGCACAATGAGTTACTCGATACGATGATGCAAAGCTATCGAAACCTTATTCGTTTTGCTCGTCGAAATAATTTAAGTGTTAGTGCGAGCCCACAGGATATTGGGGTATTAACACGTAAGTTATATGCGGCTTTTGAAGCCTTACCAGGTAAAGTAACATTGGTGAATCCACAAATTTCACCTGATTTAAGTGAATCTCACTTAACTTTTATTTACGTACCTGCAGGGCGCGCGAATCGCAGTGGTTGGTATTTGTATAACCAAGCTCCAAATATTGACGCGATTATTGGTCATCAGCCTCTTGAATATAACCGCTACTTGAATAAGTTGGTGGCGTGGGCGTATTTCAACGGGTTACTCACTGAAAACACGCAAGTGTATATGCACAATGGGAAATCCCAGTGTGATGAGCGAAAACTGCTTGAGTTAATGCATGACGTTTCCAGCCACTTCCCGATCCGTTTGCCTGCACCTACACCAAAAGCGTTGTATAGCCCATGTGAAATTCGCCACCTTGCCATTATCGTTAACTTAGAAAAAGATCCAACGCAGGTTTATTCTGAACAAGTGGTACACGTGGATTTCAGAAAGCTTGATATTTTCAGCTTTGGTGAGACACAACAATGCCTTATCGGCAGTATTGACTTGTTGTACCGCAATTCATGGAATGAGGTGAGAACTCTGCATTTCAGTGGTGAGCAGTGCATGTTAGAAGCGTTAAAAACCATCTTAGGTAAGATGCACCAAGATGCGGCACCGCCTGAAGCTGTTGAAGTTTTTTGTTATAGTGAGCACTTGCGTGGTCTGATTCGTACTCGTGTACAACAGTTAGTTTCTGAGTGTATTGAGTTGCGTTTATCCAGTAATCGCAATGATCCAGGGCGCTTCAAAGCGTTGCGTATTGCGGGTCAAACATGGGGGCTGTTTTTTGAGCGCCTAAACGTTTCTGTACAAAAACTTGAAAATGCGGTCGAATTCTATGGTGCAATTTCGCATAATAAATTGCATGGTTGGCCAGTAAAACTGCAAGCAAAAAGTGATAATCATTTACCTGCAGTCGTTGATGGCTATGCAAGTGAAGGTATTGTGCAGTTTTTCTTTGAAAACACACCAGACAATACGGGCTTTAATATTTATGTTTTAGATGAAGCAAACCGTGTTGAAATCTATTCCCATTGCGAGGGGTCAAAAGAAGACTTAGTGCGTGATGTGAGTAAGTTTTACTCCTCTTCCCATGACCGTTTCACCTATGGTGCAAATTTCATTAATTTTAACCTACCTCAATTTTACCAAATTATTAATCAAGAAGGTAAAAACCAAGTGGTGGCGTTCTCTGGCGCGACATGGCCGTTTGGTACAGAAGACGACAGTGATGAAACTGGGCATGATATGCGCTCAACGCTATTAGGGCAGCAACAAGCGCACTATTATTAAAGGTGGGTTGGTTCTCAATAACTAACAGGTTACCGTTTCTTAGAAAGAAAATGGCTCTTGGCTTTGAAACGCGATAGCCTCTGCTAATTTTGCTTTAAACTCATGACCAGAGCGGTCACAAACCCAATTTCCATCTTGGTAATCATAGTGATACCCACCTTGTTTGGTCGCTAACCACATCTGGTGAAAGGCTTCTTGCTTATTAATAATGATCTTGCTGCCATCTTCGAAGCTCAAGGTCATCACGCCGCCATTAATCTCACAATCAATATCGGCATCGCCGTCATAATTGTCTAAATGCTCTTCAATTGTGCTAAGCAGCGTTTCCGCTAGCTGGTGAAATTCACTATCATTCACGGTTAAGTTCCTGTTTGCTCACAATTATTTAATTGAAGTTATTATTGTTAATTGAAATTATAGGGGGGAACGAGCGGTGAGGGAAGCCCTTAAAATTTTCAGATTAAATTTAGCCTAAAGTATATAATGTCAACATGCTTGATAAACGGACGTGATTTGCGGGTTCACTCCTGCTATTGTGTAAAAATATCAGATGTCAAAAGTGAGTATTACAGGCGAAAAAGAATGAAAAAAAGTTTAATTGGGCTGAGCGCACTTGTTGTTTTATTTACCCTTTCTGGCTGTGGCTTAAAAGGCCCACTTTATTTCCCACCAGAAGAAAATGCTGCACCTACGCAAGCGTCTGATGTGCAACCTAGTGCCCCAAGCAGCTCGGCAAAAGAGCCTGCCCAAGCAACTAGTCACCAGTAAGTTGTCGCTATGGAGCGTGAAATGCAATTCTCTAAAATGCATGGCTTAGGCAATGACTTTATGGTGGTTGATGGAGTAACCCAAAATGTGTACTTCTCCCCAGAAATGATTTGTCGCTTAGCCGACAGGCATACAGGGGTTGGCTTTGATCAGCTTTTGTTGGTCGAAGCGCCTTATGATCCTGATCTCGACTTCCATTATCGTATTTTTAATGCCGATGGTAGTGAAGTCTCACAATGCGGTAATGGGGCGCGTTGTTTTGCACGTTTTGTTCGTCTTAAGGGCTTAACTAATAAGCAAAAAATTAAAGTTAGCACCCAATCTGGACGTATGACATTAACCATTAATGAAAATGATGATGTTAGCGTTAATATGGGTGAGCCTGATTTCGAGCCGCAAAGAGTTCCATTTCGCGCTGTTAAAGAAGAAAAAACCTATATTATCCGCGCTCAAGAACGTACAGTATTATGCGGTGTAGTTTCAATGGGTAACCCACATTGCGTTATTCAAGTGGAAAGCATCCATACTGCAGAAGTCGAAATTTTAGGACCTGCACTTGAAAGTCATGAGCGTTTTCCTGAGCGTGCTAATATTGGTTTTATGGAAATAGTTAGCGCAGAGCATATCCGTTTGCGTGTTTATGAACGTGGTGCAGGGGAAACTCAAGCGTGTGGTAGTGGTGCGTGTGCCGCCGTTGCTGTTGGGATTTCTCAAGGTTTATTGGCTAAGCGAGTCAGAGTTGATTTACCAGGGGGTTCCCTTGCTATTTCTTGGGATGGACCTGGAACGCCTTTGTATATGACGGGCCCTGCGGCACATGTTTATGATGGAGTGATCCACGTCTAATCTTGAAAGGGCTAAGAGGATAGTATGGATAAAACTGAAAAAGCATCGGAACAAATTCATCAAATGGATGAACATGGTGTGATGCAGTATTTAAAGGACAATCCTTATTTTTTTCTGCGCCATCCAACGCTTGTTGAGCAAATAAATGTTCCTCACGTAGTGAACGGAGCGGTTTCCTTGCCTGAGTTAGTGATGAGCCGTCAACGGATCAAAATTAAACAGCTCGAGCAAGACATCCGTTTTATGGTTGAACAAGCACATGAAAATGTGGAGCTTTTTGATGAGTTATTACTGCTGGTGATTGAAATGTCATCATCAAAAAGTTTACAAGAAATGCTACAAGCGCTGAATCGTTGGGCAAAAAAACTCGGTTTATCAGGTGCTTCGGTTCGCTTATTTAGTGATAGCTGGCGCTTGTCAGCCCCCCTCGATGCGCATCAATTAGTCATTTCCCGTCGCGTTTTTGAACCTGTGAGGATTCAACGGTTTGGCGAACGACGCAATTACCTTGGTCGCTTAAATGGCCCTGAAATTCAGTTGTTATTACCTGATGCGTTGAATGTCGGCTCTGTTGCAATTTCACTATTTGGCCAGCATGGTGAATCGGGAATGGTCATTTTTACTAGTCGTAATCGTGAACATTATCAGCATGGTATGGGCACCGTCATGTTAGAAAAAGTCGCGCAAATTCTTCCGAGGTTATTATGCCAATGGATAGAGCGCCTGTAGGGGTTCAGCCAGAAGGGCTGATGATCCAAATTGAAGCCTTTCTACGTTACCTGCGTGTTGAGCGTAGATTAAGTCCTGTAACGATAACAAACTATCGGCGTCAGCTTAGTGTCATTGTTGAAATGCTGGTTTCGTTGAAAATTGATGAGTGGCAGAAACTCGATACTACGTTAGTTCGCAACATTGCAGCAAAAAGTCGAAAAGCTGGCCTTCAAGCAGCGAGTATGGCGCTACGGCTTTCTGCCTTAAGAAGTTTTTGTGATTGGATGGTTCATCAAGGTGAACTGCCAGCAAACCCAGCAAAGGCGATTCAAGCGCCGAAGGCCAAAAAACGCCTACCGAAGAACATGGATGTGGATGAGGTTTCCCAGCTTCTCAATATGGACAGTGGTGATCCACTGGTTGTTCGAGACAGAACCATGCTCGAAGTGATGTATGGTGCAGGGCTGCGTTTGTCGGAACTGGTCGGGTTAAATCTCCGTCATCTTGATTTAACAACGGGTGAAGTCTGGGTGATGGGTAAAGGCAGTAAAGAACGCAAAATTCCACTGGGGAAAACAGCCGTAAGTTGGTTACAGCGCTGGTTAGAAATGCGCGAATTGTATGAACCAGAAGACGACGCCGTATTTATTTCTACTCAAAGTGGCAAGCGAATTTCTAATCGAAATGTTCAAAAGCGGTTTGAACAATGGGGTATCAAACAAGGGGTTAATAGCCATATTAACCCGCACAAATTACGCCACTCTTTTGCGACACATATCCTTGAATCAAGTGGTAATTTACGTGGAGTGCAGGAACTTTTAGGGCATGCGAACTTATCGACAACACAAATTTATACGCACCTAGACTTCCAGCACTTAGCAAACGTTTATGATGTGGCTCATCCGAGAGCAAAGAGGGAGAAACCTTAATGCATTTTTACCGTCCGCTATCGCCAATTAAAGCGATTACGTTTGATTTGGATGACACGCTTTACGATAACCACCCTGTTATTGATAAAACGGAAGAAGAAGTTTTACGTTTTGTGCGTGAATACGACCCACAATTCAATCATTTTAGTAACGATGATTTATATGCTTTTCGTCGTTTAGTGGAAGAACAAGAACCTGAAATTTTCCACGACATTTCACGTTGGCGCTGGCTTTCATCGAAAATGATGTTTTGCCATTATGGTTATTCGCGGGAAAACGCCGAAAAAGGTGCGGATGATATTATGGCGCATTTTACCTATTGGCGTAATCAAATAGATATCCCTGAATCAACACACAGAACATTAATTCAGCTCGCTGAGAAAGTCCCACTTGTTGCTATCACTAACGGCAATGCACAGCCTGAAGCGTGTGGTCTGGGTGAGTATTTTCAGTTTGTTTTAAAAGCTGGTCCCGATGGACGTTCCAAGCCTTTTTGTGATATGTACCGATTAGCGGCACAGCGCTTAGATATCGAACCACAATTTATTTTACATGTGGGGGATAATTTACTCACTGATGTTGAGGGGGCGATTAATAGTGGTATGCAAGCTTGCTGGATAAACCCAAGTCAAAAAACACTGATGGAAGAAAAAGACGTGCGTTTATTACCACACGTTGAAATTTCCCAGTTGGAATCTCTCTTATCATTGGTATAATCATTTTTCATGTATAAAAACACAGTGGTGTTTGCCACTGTTTTGCTTTGATGGTAACTATGGACGTCTCTTATCTGCTTGAAGGTCTAAACGACAAACAGCGCGAAGCGGTTGCAGCCCCGCGTACCAATTTACTTGTTCTTGCGGGAGCAGGGAGTGGGAAAACGCGCGTATTGGTACACCGAATTGCATGGTTGATGTCCGTTGAAAATGCTTCACCTTTTTCAATTATGGCGGTGACATTTACCAACAAAGCCGCGGCTGAAATGCGTCATCGGATCAATCAATTGATTGGAAATAGTGAAGGCGGCATGTGGATTGGTACATTCCACGGTTTAGCACACCGTTTGTTACGCCAACATTATATGGATGCGAATTTACCGCAAGATTTTCAAATTTTAGATAGCGATGACCAATACCGGTTAATTCGTCGCTTGCTTAAAGCGATGAACCTTGACGAAAAGCAATGGCCTCCTCGCCAAGGAATGTGGTACATCAATGGCAAAAAAGATGAAGGCCTTCGTCCGCAACATATTGAAAGTTATGGTAACCCTGTTGAGGCAACATGGTTAAAAGTCTACCAGGCTTATCAAGAAGCGTGTGACCGCGCAGGTCTGGTGGATTTTGCAGAGTTGCTGTTGCGCGCCCACGAGTTATGGCTGAATAAACCCCATGTGCTGCAACATTATCGTGAACGTTTCACCAATATTTTAGTGGACGAATTCCAAGATACAAATAGCATTCAATATGCATGGATCCGTGTGCTAGCGGGTGAAACGGGCAAAGTCATGATCGTTGGGGATGATGACCAATCAATTTATGGCTGGCGTGGTGCGCAAGTTGAAAATATTCAGCGTTTCCTCAATGATTTTCCAGGTGCAGAAACTATCCGTCTTGAACAAAACTACCGTTCAACTAACAATATTCTAAAAGCCGCAAATACGTTAATTGCCAATAATAGCGACCGTTTAGGGAAAAATTTATGGACTGAAGGCGGAGACGGCGAACCGATTTCTCTTTATTGTGCATTTAATGAATTAGATGAAGCTCGTTATGTCGTTGGGCGCATTAAACAATGGCAAGAAAATGGCGGTGCTTTACAAGATTGCGCCATGTTATACCGTAGTAATGCCCAATCTCGTGTACTTGAAGAAGCCTTAATTCAAAGTGCGATGCCGTATCGTATTTATGGTGGGCAGCGCTTTTTCGAGCGCCAAGAAATTAAAGATGCGCTGTCCTATTTAAGGTTGATTGCTAATCGTAATGATGATGCTTCGTTCGAGCGAGTCGTGAATACGCCTACGCGTGGGATTGGTGAACGTACATTAGATACAGTTCGCCAAACTGCACGTGACCAGCAATTAACATTATGGGAAAGTTGCGAGTACTTACTTCGTGAGCAAGTCCTTGGTGGTCGCGCAGCGGCTTCTATCGAACGTTTTTTAGAGCTTATTGATGCGCTAGCGAAAGAAACCCAAGATATGCCATTACATGTCCAAGCGGATAGAGTGATTAATGACTCAGGCCTACGTGCAATGTATGAACAAGAAAAAGGTGAAAAAGCACAGGCTCGAATTGAAAACTTGGAAGAGCTCGTCAATGCGACTCGTGATTTCAGTTATCAAGAAGAAGACCAAGATCTCATGCCATTACAGGCTTTTTTATCTCATGCTGCACTTGAGTCAGGTGAAGGGCAAGCAGATGTAAGCCAAGATGCCGTTCAATTAATGACTCTGCACTCTGCCAAAGGTTTGGAATTCCCCGTTGTCTTTATTGTGGGAATGGAAGAAGGGATGTTCCCAAGTCAAATGTCGATGGATGAAAGCGGTCGTTTAGAAGAAGAGCGCCGATTAGCTTACGTCGGTATCACCCGAGCCATGGAAAAGCTCACCATCACGTATGCAGAAAGCCGCCGTTTATATGGCAAAGAGGTCTATCATCGCCCATCGCGTTTTATTGGTGAGCTACCAACGGAATGTGTGGAAGAGGTTCGTCTTCGGGCTACAGTTTCACGTCCTGTGAGTCATCAACGCCTTGGTACACCTATCAGCCAAAATGATTCAGGTTATGCTTTAGGGCAGCGTGTGATGCATCCAAAATTTGGTGAAGGCACGATTATTAACCTTGAGGGAAGTGGTGAGCATTGTCGCTTACAAATTGCGTTTCAAGGTCAAGGGATTAAGTGGCTGGTGGCTTCTTATGCAAGGTTAGAGAACTTATAGGGCTATTTTATTGGTATCAATACTGTCATATATATTTGGTAGTATTGGTATTTTTTAATAAATACACATCATAAATGCGTTAATTGAGATAATAAAAAGGTTTTATAGTATTTATATTAAACTTACATTTTTCTTTACTATATTAATACTATATTAGTATGTTATTTCTATATGAGATAATATTTTAATATCAAGTTTGGTTGTCAAATTTGATTGTCAAAATATTTATTAAGGTAATTAATATGGAAATTAATTTTAAGAATAATAATGCTAAGTATGAAAGAATCAGTGAATTGATGCAGTCAGTAGAAAATAGAGTAAATAGAATGAATAATTTGGAGAAATCGATAGGTAATGATTTTAATCAAATTATCAGAAAAAATCAGTCTAGTACCTCTGAATTATCAAATAAAATTATAAATGGCCTAATGAATAAATCTTTTGTAATAAATGGTAAGGTTATTTCACATAAAAAAACAGTTAAACAACTGGCGCAATTAGTTTCAAAAACAAAAGAAATGATCTCAGAGGATCAAAATTCTTTTTCTAACCATTATTCAAATGATAACGACTTGGGCGATAATAATAGTGAATTCAATAAGTGGATAAATAAAGGTGACCATCGTGTTGTTAATGATACTGTGACTAATAATCTACTAGAGTTTAAGGTATCACACAAATTTATAGTGCCATTAGGACAGCAGACGGTAAGAAAGATTGTTCAACTAAACAGTGAGTCAATACATATTAATAAGGCAGTAGCTGAAATCAAGCGGTTACAGCAAGAGCTAATTAGTGATTATCGACAAGAAAAAAGAGATGTGATTGCAAAGGTGATACCTACAGAGGGAATCAATAAAGCTGCTCAATTGGTCAGTGAGCAAATCACTAGCTTCAATCCAGCTCAAGAAGCTAGCTCCGTGGTAGAGACATTAGTCGGTGCTCAACACAGAACACCAGTACCCGTTGCATCCCATCGCTGCATGGGAAGAACAGCCTCGTGTGGAGTAACACACTAACGGCCATTTTATAAATTTATTGAGATAATACATTAAAAACAAGGTCCTCACTCAGGTGAGTATCTTGATTCAAAATTTTGATGATAGCAGTTAGTTAATATACTTACCTTATGAAAAATAAAGATTTTTTTGGTAGAATACTTTGATGCAATAGTTTAATCCATAAGATTCAAGTTTTTAATTTTATTTTTTTCTCTTTTTGCCGTATAAAGTTTTACCGAATAACCTTCCTAACATTCATCATGTCAATTCATAAACTTATTGATTCACTTTCCTCACAAGGTTGGTATGTGTGGGATGATTTTCTGACCCTGTCAGATACCCAAAAAATAAAACAATGTATACCAAATACATTGCAAGATGCGCGTATTGGGCATCGAGATTCATTACAAAGCAACAAAGCGGTTCGCGGTGATCAAACCGTTTGGTTAGAACCAGAGATGGGAACCCCCATTGCTTTTTATATGGAAAAAATGGAGGAAATACGGCAAGCACTAAATTGCCAACTGTATTTAGGATTGCGGGACTTTGAAACTCATTTTTGCCGTTATCCCAATGGTGGTTTTTATAAAAAACACGTTGATAACCCTAGAGGTGCTGGTCGTCGTAAGGTAACAACAGTTTTATATATGAATGAGTTATGGAAATTAGGGGATGGTGGTGAATTAGTTGTTTTTGATAAAGAAGATAATCATTTGTTTAAGTTAGAGCCTTTAGCGGGAAGAATGATCTTTTTTATGTCAGAAGAATTCCCTCATGAAGTACTACCTACAGAACAAAAACGTGAAAGTATAGCAGGTTGGTTTTTAACTGAAAAAATTCTCTAGCATATACCCCTCTATGCCGCCTCTGAAAGGAGGCAGGCAGTTAACTGTTCATTCGATAATGAAATAGATGTTGAATTCCTGAATAATTTGGTTATTTTAATTTTGCCATTTACATACGGCTATAAATAACGACTAATTTATCATTAATTTAAATAGAAATTATAAGGATGGATTAAGTTATGAATTTATTTTTTAATAGAGATAAGTATCTAAATATTTTAAATGAAGAAAAAGAATATCGAAAAGAACTTGAAGACTTAATCGGTTTTAATAAAAAACAAATAAAAGATGAAATTAAATCAGATAATAAAGATGAGAATTTAATTAACTATCTTGAAGCAGAAAACAAAGATTATCAAGTGACACTCGATGCGGTGAATAAAAAAATAGAAGAAATTGAATCAGCTTTTGAATTAATTTATCACACATCTTATGACTTTAAAAATGAGTTAATGAATAATGGCTTTGTTCAGCAATCAAGCAGTGATGTAATGCTAAGAGAGCAAATAGCCAGTTTTCCATTACAAGACGGGGTCACATTGGGTGGAACAGAAAGTTCTATTGCAAGGCAATCTGTAGAGACATACTCGATGTTGTGTAGAGCATAGTTAAGTTTGTCCAATTAGCCACCCTATAAATCAAGGGTGACTAATTTTTATTTTATATCAATCGCTTAAATTCTTTACCTTCAAAGATAATGGTCGCATTTCCTCTCTCAATTTGGTAATGAGAAAGATGGCGCTGCTTATCCAATGCATTTAATTGTTGTGATTGATGCTCATTAAGCTTCCATTGTATCAACTGTTTAGCCAATTTTTTGTTCGCATGTTGGCTACGTTCAGATTGAACTTTTACGGTGATCCCCGTTGCAACATGCCTTGCTCTAACAGCAGATGAGGTTTTATTCACATGCTGCCCTCCTGCGCCTTGAGCTTTAGTGAATTCAAATTCGATTTCATTGTCTTCAATCGGTTGAATTGGTGAAAAAGTGGTCACACTCATAAACCAATTTTTTCGTTTGTGGCGAGGGCGTAAAGGGCTCTGGCATTGCCATTGCACTGTTCCACACCAAGTTTGGAGTAGCTGCTCTGCATGCTCTCCTTCAAGAGAAAGCAAAGCGGATTTTAACCCATGTCTGGAGGGGACTGACTCTAGAATATCAATGGTTACCCGAAGACTTGTTGCTTCTTGTAAAAAACAGGCTAGGGCTTTTTCAACCGCAATGCAGCATTCTGCAGGGCCTTGTGCAGAGGAAAATTGTAATAACATAATTAACATTCTCCACTGGTTTTATACGTGATAACGGGCTTTAGCCGAGCCACGACCTGAATAACACCCATATTCACCATACTTTCAATCACGGTATCAATAGACTTATAAGATTGTGGGGCTTCTTCGTAAATCAACTGTTTATTTGCACAAATAACACGACTACCTAATGCAGTTCGAGAGAGCTGAAGCGGTGTATAACGGTGTGATAATCGTCCTTTGCATTCAGTTCGCATCCACTTGCGACCCGCGCCATGAGCAAGAGAATTAAGACAAGCTTCATTCGGCTGAGGGGCGACTAAATAACTGTAATCCCCTCGTGAGCCTGGGATTACAACAAAACCACGATCAGAAGGCGTTGCGCCTTTACGATGAAGCCAGCCATCAATCCCGTTGATATTATAGGGCTCAACTAAATTATGGTTGATATCTAAGCTCAGCTCCCCTGTTGCTTTAACTTGTTGCAACAGGCGTAAGCCAATTAAACGTCGGTTTACCTGTGCAAAATTGAGTGCACACTGATGCGCATGTAGGTATTCTTTTGCATCATCAGAGTCTTCATAAAGTCCGTTGTGGCTGTGACGTTCCACATGTTGACGTAAGATAGTTTGCCCTAAACCACGGGAGCCACTGTGAACGAGTAACAGTAACTGTTGTTTATTTAAACCGCTTTCGGCAAATAATTTAGGCTGTAATATTTCATCGATTGATTGAAATTCAGCAAAATGATTACCGCCACCAATAGAACTTAGTGATGCCATAAAATCATGTGATTGCATGTCATTAGGGACATGCTCATCAAGCCATGCTAACGGGGCGTGGTCTGGCATTTCAGAAAGCTGTTTTTCCAGTTTATCGAGGTTAACTTTAGATTTTTTGATATCTGTTTGAAACAAACTCATTCCGCAGCCAATGTCATTGCCGACAAGGGCAGGGTAGAATCGTTTGGCGGAAAAAAATGCTGCACCAACTGGGTATCCACGGCCAGGATGGAGATCTGGCATGCCAACAACGGATACCATATCAGGTAAGTTAGCAGTAATTTGTAATTGTTGGATTGCTTTACTTTCAATCCATGTTGCTTCTGTGGCGATATAACTCACGTGTTCGCTCACAGAATGAAAGGTATTGCCCATAAGTCATTAACTCATTTCTAATTAAAAAATAAGGTAAATTAGCAGGCAAAAGTGGATAGAAAAAATCTAGTACTGAGTATGCCCGCAAAGAGTGTGATTAGTTGTTGTCATGATAAACCTCCTTGCAGTTTGTTATTGAATAGAAAACGCTGCGGATATTATCGAGATATATTTTTTTTTGCAAGCGTTATTTTTTTATAATATCTAAATCAAGTGTTTTGAATAAATGCTTTTCTGAGATTAAATGTGCGTAAAATATAAAATTTTGCTACTTTACTGTTGGGTGATTGAGCCTTTCTGGTTCAAGTAACTTATTTTGGATCAGAAATGAAAAAGCCCCGTTGTTATTATTCACCAACGAGGCCCAATCCAAACCTAGACAGTTAGAGTTGTGCCTCTTAACAATTAAGAGGTCAAGGGAAATGAGCAAGTTCGCAGTGATTGCGTTTATATCGGCGTGTATTACCGTGTTAGGTATTTCGTTATTAATACGCGACAGAGTATGTTATGTCGTGATTAGTCATGGAAATACGGTTGTTCAGACAATATTTTCTTACGAAGAATAATGTTGTATTACGAAGGCGTTAATTCTCTCGTAATTTATCTTTTTAATTGTGTTAGGTTTTGGAATTAAGCACTCAATTAAAAACACCCCAAGGTTTTATTTAATCCATGGGGTGTTTATTTTGTCATCGCTTTATTTTAAATAATTAAATAAAGACAACTACTAAGCAATATGAACCGTTTTTCCGCCGATAATCGTACGCAGTACTTTTACATTTTCAATATCATCCGCAGGGATTTCAAATACATTACGATCCAATACAATCATATCTGCGAATTTACCTGCTTCTAATGAACCAAGGACGTCTTCTCGGTGCTGTGCATAAGCCGAGTCAATCGTTGCGCTGCGAAGAACTTCAGTCACAGTCAGGTTACGGTCATTATCTAGTCGTGGTGCTTGTTGGCCATTAATATCACGGCCTCGGCGTGTTGCTGCAACTTTTAAGTCATACCACTCATCAAAGTCATCGATAGGCCAGTCGCTACCAAATGCGACAACTGCACCAGCATCAACAAATTTAGCGATTGGCTCTAATTGCTCAAAACGTTCTTCACCCAGCATATTCTTTTCAAATGCAGCCAACTCAGGTGTTGGTGCTGCCCACTGGAAAGACAAGCAAGCAATGGTTTTTAAGCGAGCAAAGCGTGCGTAATCATCCGCATGAACAAGTTCGTTGTGTGCTAAGCCTGGGCGAATATCTTTTTCAGGGTGAGCTGCACGCATTTTTTCGATGGCATCTAAAACAATCGAAACGGCACCTTCGCCAACGGTATGCAAGTGTGGGTCATAGCCTGCCGCTGCAATTTTTTCCATTAGCTCATCGAGGATTTCAGCGGTGAAATAGAGGTCGCCATAGTTGTCGGTTTCAACCCAATTTGGTGCATCATCGGTACCTTGGTTAATGCGATAAGGCTGTAATAATGACGCCGTCATGGTTGGAAATTGCATCACACCATCGACAAACATCTTAATATTATTTAAACCGATACCTGGTGTTGGAGTCCAATCAGCTTGGTGCCATTTTTTAGCGAAAGCAACCGCTTTATCAACTGCAGCAGCAACAGAGGCCACATTAGGCGTTTCATCTGGCGTGATTTCACGAGCCGCTTGGAAACGAATTGTGAGGTCACCGCGTTGTTGTAATTGTGCAAATGCCTCGAGTTGTTGCTCAGAAACTCGGGCGTCCATCACCATGGTAACACCTTGCTGATTAAGCACTTTTTGCACGAGCTCTGCAACTTCAATCGCTTGGTCATCACGAATAGAAGGGATACTATCAGCAGCACGCATCGCAGGGGCATCTTCTAAAATACCGTTAAGTTCACCATTTTCATATTTACCAATTTTACCATCTGGTGGCTCAGGGGTGTCTTTGGTAATACCGAAGAGCTCGAGAGCACGGCTATTGGCAAGCAATGTATGGCAATCGTTCGAAAAGAGCACGACAGGGCGTTTGGTATTCAGTTTGTCCATGTCTTCGCGGTACATATCAATACCTGCGGGGACCATGCCTTGGCGTAACCAAGCAGTGACTTTTAACCAATCATTTTCACCCGTACGTGGGTCTTTATCTAAGTGATCTTGTACACGTTCGAGAATTTGATTAATGGTCAGTGATTCATAGTTTAAATGGCAGCCGAATAATTGAATTCCCCCCCAAAAAGGGTGCATATGGCCATCAATGATGCCAGGCATCATCATTTTGCCTTCTAAATCGATACTTTCCGTTTCTGGCCCAACGTATTGATGAAGCTCATCAGACGAGCCTGTGGCTAAGACATAACCATCACGAACAGCAATCGCATCAACGATGCGGTCTTGAGTATCTGCGGTATAGATATAACCGTTAAAATAAATAACGTCAGCAAATTGATTATTCATTGTAAACCGTCTGTATCAGTGGCGCTTGAGAAGAGCCAGAGCTAAAAAAACAACGGGGAAGGCTAATGCTTTCCCCGTAATCATTTATTAGGCTTTGAATGATTAGTTAATAATCATCTCAGTTTCATCGTCAGAAATTGCAGGTGGACGACGAGTAAAGCCATGGGTGAGCAATGCCAAATAAACGGCACCTGCTGCTAACCACCATAAACCGACCTTAAAGGCTTCGCTATCAAGGCTTGTCCATAACCATAAGGTGAGAACAACACCAATGGAAGGCATGATAAGGCAGGTAATCATTTTTGTATTATCTAATGACGCTTTGCGATCAATATAAAAATGCTTAATGACCGATAAGTTCACGAAGGTGAATGCAATAAGGGCACCAAAGCTGATCATCGAGGCGACCATGCTTAAAGACAGTACTAGCGAAAGCAAGGACGCAACCGCAACAAAGATAATTGAATAAATTGGTGTATTAAGCCTTGGGTGCAAATAAGCAAACAGTGAACGAGGTAGTACACCCTCACGGCCCATTGCATAGAAAATCCGCACGATACTGGCTTGTGATGTCATCGCAGAAGCAAAAACACCAATCACATAAGCGGTAATAAAGCTGGATGCCATCATCGCACCGCCAACTTGTTTCATCACCGCAAGGCTAGCAATATCTGTATTCGGAATGAAATCTTGCCACATTGGGTACACTAAATGCGCACCATAGGAAATAACCACAAATAAGGTACCAGCGATAAATACAGTGTATAAAATCGCTTTTGGTAATGCGTTACGTGCATCTTTGGTTTCTTCCGCCATGGTTGAAATCGCATCAAAGCCTAAGAATGCTAGACATAAGACGGCGGCTCCCGCAAAGAGTCCTGGTACTTGATCTGCCATGACTGTAATTGGCGCTAATAAGGCATCAGTATCCAATACAAATGATGTTTTAAAGCTTAAGTATAAAAACACGCCAATAAACACAATTTGCATCAAAATGATTAGCATATTCATTGAGGAAACTAACTTAATTCCCAAAATATTCATAATGCTAACAATAGTGATGGTACTGCAAATAATCACATACATTGGAATATCAGGGAAAGCTTCATGAACGAAGATCCCAATGGCAATGTAGTTGATGATCGGTAGAAATAGATAGTCGAGCAATTGTGCCCAACCCACTAAAAAGCCGAGTGTGCCGCCAAAGGTTTTTTGCACATAAGAATAGGCCGACCCCGAAAGTGGGAGTGCGCTAGTCATACGACAATAGCTCATAGCAGTGAAGAAGACGGCAGCTAATGTAATTAAATAAGCGACAGGGAGATGCCCTTCACTTAATACAGTGACTTGCCCATAGGTGGTGAAAATCCCGAGTGGCACCATATAGGCCAGCCCGAAAAAAACTAACGCAGGAGTGGTCAGTACGCGTTTCATTTGAACGGTATTCTGTTGCATTTTGAAGCCCTTCCCAAAAGCCCTTAACAACGTCAACTCTGTCTGAATGCACAGGCGGAGTGAACCTAAAATGCAGCCGTACTCGTCATACTTCGAATCACAACGTTGTTGGCTTCGCGCGTTCGCCTAGTTGTGTTTCCGAATTATTTAGAGCCTTACCGCTACATGATTGTATTAAATTAAATTTTAGAGCCGGCTGTATTCAATTTCAGAAAACCTCGCACCAGGACATCTTAAATTGAATGTCATCGTGCGCACTTTAATGAAACGTCAGTGATGAATCGGACCATCACCATCCGCTGGGGTGAATACAAACGGCGTACAATATAATTACCAAGTTCCTATTAAGCAATCATTAATTGAAAAAAATAAACAACTACTTTTATTTCAATAAGTTGTTTAGTAGATGAGATATTAATTGAAGTGAATTTAAGGTAAGTTAAATAATAATCATTTTAAGAAGAAAATCAAGCTTAATTAGTCGGGTCTAACTATTTGATTTTTATGTCATATTGTTGGTAATGGAAGAGAGGTAAGGATATTTAATGATAATTAATCTATTTTATTTACGGTTATTTAAAATAAAAGACATAGGACATTGAAAATTAAATTCATGAAATCTCTTTCATTAATTAAATTAATTGTTTTGGTTCCATATAATGAAACACCAACACCGATTTAAATATAAAACGGACGCTGGTGTTTGAGTTTAGGGCTAATGAACAGCTAATTGAGATACAAAAATACAATAAGCGTTATTTTTTTCTCAGTTTTTGTTGAGTATATAATGCATCTAATGTAAATAAAATTAATGCAACCCAGATAAAACCAAAGGTGATTAGCAACTCAGATGTCATGACTTCGCCATACATAAACACTGCCAATAAGAACATAATACTTGGCCCCATGTATTGGAAGAAGCCTAATGTTGATAGTCTTAAATGATTAGCCGCTTCAGTAAATAACAGTAATGGCACCGTAGTAATAACCCCAGCAGCAATTAATAATGCATTGAGATGCCAATCATTCATTGCCATATTGCTAGTCGGACTGTCTGCAAAGAATAACAGGAAGATAATGCCGACAGGGAGTAACCAAAGTGTTTCAAAGGTCATTCCAATTTGTGCATCAACCCCTAATTTTTTACGTAATAATCCATAAGTTGCGAAGGTTACAGCAAGACTTAAGCCAATCACGGGAACAGAACCGAATTGCCACAATTGGATTAAAACGCCAGTTAAAGCGAGACCTACGGCTATCCATTGCATGCGGCGGAAACGTTCTTGCAGAAATAGCATCCCAAATAAGACGTTAACGAGCGGGTTAATAAAATAGCCAAGGCTGGCTTGTAGCATATGACCGTTATTGACAGCCCAAATATAGATCAGCCAGTTACAGGCAATCGTGGTTGCGGTAACACCTAAAATTAATATTTTCTTTGGTTGCTTGATAACTTGGCGTAGATAACTCCAGTGCCGTGTTACAGTTAATAACAAAAGCATAAAGAAAAATGACCAAATAATACGATGAGTCAGGATTTCTTCTGCGGGCACTTCTTGGATGCTTTTAAAATAAATAGGGGCGACACCCCAAATAAAATAGGCGCCTAAGGCACATAACACGCCTTTGGTAGTATTTTGCTGGCTCATTGTTGGCTCTGAAATTGAATTAAAGACAAAAAAAGAAACTTATACAGAGATAACGAGCCGTAGATTATGCAGATCATGCGGCTCGATTTTTGATGCTTCTAATGTGACATTGCTCATGTTTTTTTACAAGCTATTAGTTTACTAGGTAACTAATTATTTACAAGATTGGTTTATCCTACGAGATAAGTTGCCGTTGCCGTTGCAATATGTTGATTATTTTCATTATGTAATTCACAACGCGTGACAGCAATCTTATTACCATCCCGCAATAAGCTTGCACTCGCTGTAAATACTTCTCCGCGACCTGGACGCAAATAATCGACACGTAAATCAATGGTGCCCATGCGAGACATTTTATCGACAATTTCAGAATGAGTGAGCGGATTAATGCGCTGTAAAATGCGGTTAATGCACACCATCCCGCCAGCAACATCCAAAATAGAAGCAATCACGCCACCATGTAGAATATTTTGCGTAAAATTGCCGATCAACTCTTGGCGATTCTCAATAGTGAGTTGAACAAAATCATCGTTAATGTGTGCCAGTTTAATACCGATTAGCTGATTAAAAGGCATTTTATAGATAAATGCGTGGCTCATTAGCTCACTGGCTTCTTCTAAAGAATAAGTACGGTCATTCATCGGTTTCATCCCTTAAATAATATGTAAATAGAACGTTAACATTATGTATTAACTATGTCTCTAACAAACATATGAATAATCTTTCAACAGCAAAGCAGTTTTGTGTGTAAAATAGGACAAACTTTATTTTTATGACACTGAAAATAGGAATGACTAATGCGCGCTTTACCGATGTTGATAAGTGCAGTGCTCTGTTTTTGGTCTGCTTCACTGTTTGCTACTGAAAATACGGATGTTCAAGCTGATCAGAATATAAAGGATAACACGCCAATTCGCGGTAGCATTATTTCTGGTTTATTGCAAAATTATGATAATCCATTTGTTTTGTATCCTTATGAATCTAATTACATTATTTATACCTATACCTCTTCGATGAATAAAAACGCAATCTCCAGTTATAACTGGGGTGATGATGCGTTAAAGGATGAAGTTAAATTTCAATTAAGCTTAGCATTTCCACTTTGGGCGGGTATTGCTGGGGATGACTCTATTTTAGCGGTTTCGTATACTCAGCGTTCTTGGTGGCAGCTGAGTAATAAACAAGAATCCTCCCCTTTTAGGGAAACTAATTACGAGCCCCAAGTATTTGTCGGTTGGTTAACTGATTATCAATTTGCAGGCTGGACCCTACGTGAATTTGAAACGGGTTTTAACCATGAATCCAATGGTCGCTCTGACCCTACATCCCGCAGTTGGAACCGTATTTATGCACGAGCCATGGCGCAAAATGGAAATTGGCAGGTTGATCTCAAACCGTGGTATCGCATTCATGAAAGTGAAGGCAGTGATGATAACTCAGACATCACAAAATACATGGGATATTACCGTGTAAAAGTCGGCTATGCGTTGGGGGACAGTGTCTTTACTACTACTGGTCGTTATAATTGGAATACAGGGTATGGTGGTGCAGAATTAGGTTGGAGTTATCCAATCAGTAAACATGTGCGATTTTATACCCAGTTATTTAGCGGTTATGGTGAGTCAATGATAGACTACAATTATCGCCAAACACGTTTTGGTATTGGTGTTATGCTAAACGATATGATGTAGTTTAGATTCCCCATCGCCCCATATTATCTGACAAGGCTAAATTGCCGTGTCATAAACCAACAATTTCGCTGCTCACATGGGCAGCGACTTGTTTTAGAAATAGAGGAAGTTTGTGTCCACTGCTTGTGTCATTAACCAACTTTCACTGGCTGAAAACGTGCTTAATAGCACGTTTGGTTATCAGTCATTTCGTCCAGGCCAAGATGCGGTCATCGGTGCTATTTTAGATAACCGTGATTGTTTAGTATTAATGCCAACGGGTGGTGGAAAGTCCTTGTGTTATCAAGTCCCTGCGCTTGTAAAGCAAGGCGTGACGTTGGTGGTTTCACCGCTTATTTCCTTGATGAAAGATCAGGTTGACCAACTACGTTTGCATGGTGTGAATGCGGCCTGTTTAAACTCATCTCAAACTCCGTTAGAACAGCGTCAAATCATGGAGTTATGCAGCAGTGGTGAGATCAAATTGTTGTATGTTGCCCCTGAGCGGCTATTAACTGATTATTTTCTCAATCAGCTTTCAAGCTGGGACATCACGTTATTAGCGGTGGATGAAGCTCACTGCATTTCTCAATGGGGACATGATTTTCGGCCTGAATATCGTGCATTAGGGCAGTTGCGCCAAGCGTTACCCAATGTGCCTGTTATGGCACTAACCGCAACGGCCGATGAAACCACACGAACCGATATTATCCGCTTATTGGAACTCCATGATCCACTCGTTCATATTAGTAGTTTTGATAGGCCGAATATCCGTTACACCTTGGTCGAAAAATATAAGCCTTTAGATCAGCTTTGGTTTTTCATTAAAGGCCAAAAAGGCAAAGCAGGTATTGTTTATTGTAATAGCCGTAGCAAAGTGGAAGAAACCGCGGAACGTTTGCAAAAACGTGGATTAAGTGTTGCAGCTTACCATGCAGGGTTAGATAGCCAACAGCGTGAGTGGGTACAGGATGCATTTTTAAAAGATAATTTACAGATTGTCGTTGCGACAGTTGCATTTGGTATGGGGATAAACAAATCAAATGTCCGTTTTGTGGCGCACTTTGATATCCCACGTAATATCGAGGCTTACTACCAAGAGACTGGGCGAGCAGGGCGCGATGGTGTTGAAGCTGAAGCTGTCTTATTTTATGACCCTGCGGATATGGCGTGGCTGCGTCGTTGTCTTGAAGAAAAACCCGCAGGCATGCAACAGGATATTGAACGGCACAAACTTAATGCCATTGCTGCCTTTGCTGAAGCGCAAACTTGTCGTCGCTTAGTTCTACTTAACTACTTTGGCGAAAACCGTCAGCAGCCTTGTGGTAACTGTGATATTTGTTTAGACCCACCAAAGCAATACGATGGGTTAATTGATGCTCAAAAAGCACTTTCTTGCATTTATCGTGTTGGTCAGCGCTTTGGTATCGGCTATATTGTTGAAGTATTGCGCGGGGCAAATAACCAACGCATTCGTGATTTAGGCCATGATAAATTACCTGTTTATGGTATCGGCAAAGAGCAAAGCAATGAACATTGGATAAGTGTGATCCGTCAATTGATCCACTTAGGGATGATCACTCAAAACATTACTCATTTTTCTGCGCTGCAGTTAACGGAAGCGGCAAGGCCCATTTTACGCGGGGAATCTGCGTTACAGCTTGCCGTACCACGGGTTTTAGTCACAAAAAGCCGTAATCAGCAAAACAAAGTTTACCATGGCAACTATGATAAGAAGCTGTTTGCCAAACTGCGAAAATTACGTAAGTCGATAGCAGATGAGGACAATATCCCGCCATTTGTAGTATTTAACGATGCTACATTAATCGAAATGGCAGAACATGTTCCGACAACTTCCGCAGAATTGTTGCTAATTAATGGTGTTGGTGAACGCAAACTGGAGCGTTTTGGCGAGTCGTTTATGACTCTCATCCGAGACCACCTTGAAGGTTATGAATGAATAAATAAGGAACTGTAGGATGACGCCTGAAAGCCTAAAAAAGCGCTGGTTAACGCGAGAAACTCAGTTTTCAGCTTTTGCGAATGGTCCGCTTTTAGACTTCTGGCAGCGTCGTGAAGAACTGCATTTTCAGGGCGTCGATGATATTCCTATCCACTATGTTCGTTTTATTCATCCGAAGCATCATAAAGCTATTGTCATTTCTCCTGGTCGTAGTGAAAGCTACATGAAATACCCTGAAGTGGCGTATGATTTTTATCACTTAGGTTATGATGTTTTTATTCTTGATCATCGTGGGCAGGGGCGCTCGGGGCGCATGTTAGCGGATCCCCAAAAAGGCCATGTCGAAAAATTTACTGATTATATCGATGATTTTGAAAAGTTTATTGAGTTAGAAGTCAGATATCGCCACTATCTGAAGTGTTATGCATTGGCGCACTCAATGGGGAGTGCCATTTTAGCGGGGTATTTGCTGCGGGACCATGTGACCTTTGATGCAGCCGCGTTATGTGCACCAATGATTGGTATCAATTTACCGATGCCACGTTGGATGGCCAGTTTTATCGTTGATAGAGCCGAATCACGTGAGAGTGTGCGTAATGATTACGCCGCTTCAACGGGCAAGTGGCAACCTTTACCGTATTTAATCAACGTATTAACCCATAGTTCAGAGCGTTATCGGCGCTATTTACGTTACTATGCGGACTACCCTGAATTGCGACTTGGTGGCCCAACATACCACTGGTTGCGTGAAAGTTTTGCGATTGGTGATGCGCTAATTGCAAAAGCGGGAGAAATTGATGTACCACTGATGGTGTTAGAAGCAAGTGAAGAAAAAGTGGTCAGCAATAAAGAGCTACAAGCTTTTTGTCAAAGTCGGCAAAAAGCGCAAATAGGACGAGAAGAAAAATTACCCCTCATTATCGAAGGGGCTCACCATGAAATCCTATTTGAAGTGGATGCATTAAGGGCCATGGCACTCAATGCTATCTGTGATTTTTTTGACCAGTATTAGTTAGGGTTCGAATATGAAATATCCGTTAGTGGCTTCCGATTTGGATGGGACACTGTTATCGCCCAACCATGATTTAACGTCTTATACTAAAGACACCTTAAAACAACTCATTACAACACAAGATGTCCGTTTTGTGTTTGCAACGGGTCGCCATCATGTGGATGTTGCACAAATCCGTGATGGGTTAGGCATTGATGCCTATATGATTACCTCGAATGGGGCAAGGATCCATAATACCAATGGGGATTTAATTTTTGAGCATAATGTGGATGCTGAAATTGCGCATGAACTTTGTTTGATGGAATTTGATAATCCAGAACTTATCACCAATTATTATCACGGTGATGACTGGTTTATTAACCGAGAAAGCCCTGAGCAAAAAGAATTTTTTAAAGAGTCAGTTTTTAATTACCAGTTATTTGATCGCCATGACTTTGCAACATCTGAAGTTTGCAAAGTCTATTTCACGAGTGAAGATCACGATTTGCTGGTGGATTTACAGCAGCGCATTCAAAACCGTTGGCAAGACCGCGTGAATGTCACGTTTTCTCTACGCAGTTGCTTGGAAGTCATGGCGGGAGCGGTTTCTAAGGGAGAGGCTCTCAAGCAGGTTGCGGCGCTACATGGCTTAATGGCCAATGACAGTATTGCGTTTGGCGATGGCATGAATGACAAAGAGATGCTGACTGTCGCAGGAAAAGGCTGCATTATGCAAAATGCCCATCAATTACTTAAAGATGCCTTACCACAAATGGAGGTCATTGGTTCAAATGCGGATGACGCCGTTGCACGTTATTTAAGGCATCAATACCTTAATCAGTAACAATCTATTTTTATGATATAAATAAGCCAGATAGACCCCATGTTTGTCTGGTTTTTTTGTATTTCTGGATTAAAAATCAGAATAACCCGTGTGTTATGCAGCGAAACGTGCTTTTTGTGAAAATTAGGTCACTTTTCCTATTTTTTCCTACTTAAACTGAATTTACACTAGGGGAATGGGTGTTTGAGTCGATATTAATGGATAGCACTGTGTTCACAGTTAGCAGATTGCACTGTTGAGGGTTCCTTAGGATGAAAAAAGTTGCGTTAGCACTGTTGTTGGGTTCTGTTTGTTTTAGTTCTGTTTTAACGGCTAAGCCTGTTGTTGCTCCGACAGCGGCTTCATCAACACAGCAGCCTACCCTTGAGGAAATCACACAGTTAGCGCAAAAAGGTGACCCAAACGCTCAATTTCAACTGGGTGAACGTTATTTCAAAGGCCAAGGTGTTTCCCAAGACTCTAAAATTGCTGCTGAGTGGTTTATTAAGGCTGGAAACCAAGGTAACTCTGATGCTCAGTTTCGGCTAGGTACCATGTTTGTGAATGGTTTTGGCGTTCGCCGCGACTATGACAAAGCGATGCTGTGGTATGAACAAGCTGCAGATAACGGCGACACACGTGCAGAAACCAATATGGCAATGATGTATGCGCAAGGCCTTGGTGTGACGCAGAATTTAGAAAAAGCGGCATTTTGGTTTAGAAAGGCAGCACAAGGTGGAAATGTGATCGCACAATTCCATATTGGTCAAATGTATTCAATTGGTAGTGGTGTTGATTTAGATGATGAAAAAGCCGTGTTCTGGTTTCGCAAAGCGGCTAAACAGCAAGATGCTAAATCTCAAGACCGCCTTGGCGTGATGTATTCTGAAGGTCGAGGTGTGAAAAAAAACCTATCGCAAGCTTATGCTTGGCTGTCAACCGCGGTGTATAGCGGTAATGCGGAAAGTCATCGCCTACAAAATAAAATCGCCGCTCAATTAAGCTCAGCGGAACTGGAGCAAGCACAAAAACTGGCAGAAGGTTATATCAAGTCTTACGGGCATAAAGCGGGTTAATTCTTATTGATTAGCGGGAGAACAACTGGGCTCCCGCCATGATGATTATGGACACAATAAGGTAGCCCCAACTCAATCGGTAAAAGCGGTTATATCCCCACCCACGTCGGATCTCTAGTTGCAATGGCTTTGATGAAAGCTTGGCTGCAAGCATTCGAAATACCCCAATATAAACCAGGCAATAGATTTGCCAGAGATAGAGAGTGTTGAAAGCGAATGCCTTTCCAATAATTAATAAGATAATTAATGGGATCAAAAAGAAGAGAATCGACCCAACCCGTTCGAGTTGAGTGATCCGCAATATAATACCTTCGTCTTTATCATTTAAACCTTGCGCCATAATACGGTTTACAGCTCACCAGATTTACGTGAAGGATTACGCGCAGAAAGGTTGTTAGTTGCACTTTGCAGCGAGTTATCGCGTACATCCACCCTTGCTTGGAATGGTGGAAACGGCAAGGTAATGCCTTGTTCTGCGAAGGAGGCCAAGATATTTTGATGAATTTCATGGCGAGCGGGTAAACGGTGCCCCATTTCTGCTGCATACACCCGCAATTCAAATATTTGAATACCTTGTTGCAAATCAACCAAATAAACCTCAGGGGCTGGGTTGTCTAAGATCATTGTGGAGCGTTTTGCCGCACGCAAAATTGTATTGGTGACTAGTTCGCTATTTGCATCAGATGGTGCAGGGATAGTCATCACGATACGAGTGACGGTGTCGGAGAGCGACCAGTTGATAAACTGCTCAGTGATAAAGGCTTTATTTGGCACGATGATTTCTTTTCTATCCCAATCCGTTAAGGTCGTCGCACGGGTGTTGATCTTGGTAATGCTGCCCGTTAAGTTGCGGATTGTAACGGTATCGCCAATACGGATAGGCTTTTCGAATAGGATCATCAAACCTGAAATAATATTGGCGAAGATCTCTTGTAAACCAAAACCAAGCCCAACCCCCATCGCAGCAACTAACCATTGCAGTTTTGACCATTCGATCCCTAACATTGAGAAACCAACAATCGTGCCAATGATCGTAATGGTGTATTTCGTCAGTGTGCTAATGGCGTAGCCAGTACCTGGTGTTAAGTCCAAATGCTGTAATACGGCTAATTCAAGCAATGCAGGCAGGTTTCTTACCAACTGTGCGGTGACAATAATCGTTAAAATCGCAATAAAAATGGATCCCATCGTAATCGGCTGCACGGTGTCCACACCGTTGACAGTGGAGGTCACATCCCAGAGGCGAATATTTTCAAGGAAAGAAAACGCCGTATGCAATTCAGACCACAGCCAAATTAAGGAAACCAAGGCTATCATGGTTAAAATTGAGCGCACTAGGCCAACAGATTGGGTACTAATAGTATCAAGGTCGATAACCTGTTCCTCGATATCAATATTCCCTTCGCTACTGCCGCTTGATTGCGCATTATCGTCTTCCCCTTTTGCTCGTTGTGCGAGGATTTCAGCACGGCGCTGTTTCGCACGTTCAAAGGCCAGTTTACGGCGCTGCATCGACATCCAACGGCGAATGGTGTGATAGACAATTAAAATCACAAACCAAATCGCTACAGAGGTTTCTAAGCGAGCAAGTAACGCTTGTGATGTGGAGAAATAGCCGAGGATAGAGAAAAATGCCGCCACAATTGGGGCAAGCAAGATCATCCACCATAGGCCTTTATTAACAACATTATCCCCTGAACTGTGCCTATCCAAATAGAGTGGGATCTGAGAACGGCGTAAGTTATTGGTGATTAAGCTTAAAGCGATACAGAGGAAAATAAAGCAGAAACGGCCGACACTGGCAGCGAACTCGCGGTCGCTATAGTGTTCGAAGGTAATAATTGACATAACCAATGGAACAATGACAAATATCGCCATACGGTAATAACGCATCGCCCGTTTTACCGCGTCTTTATCCCAGCCAAAATGCGCAATAAATAAACCTGTTGGACGAGAGAACGTTTCACTGATCATAAATAGCCATAATAGCGGTGTGGTCGCGCTGACACCATAACCAATGGCGGCTGCCATCGGATATTGCCATGCGCTCTGTAGCCCATAACCAATAGCAGACCACATCATGGGTAATGGCAGAGCCACGATAATTGACCAAAAGATAGTTCTGATAGTCAAATAAAAGCGGTCTTGCGTCACTTTACCGATACGTAAACTGGAGCGATCAAGAAAGGCTTGATAATGCTTGCGTGTACTTACGCTGAAGATAACCAAAATGATAGAACCCAAAAGATACAAAAAGGTATCTTGCGTGGTGAGCATCACATTTAGTGCACCAGCGACTTGGGAAAGCGTATCCAGAGATAGCAACTGTGTAATATCAGTAACTAATAAGACTGGATATTTAATATTAATAGGGGGGACATCAGCCACCCAGAATAGATAGCGGTTTGAGGCATCTTTGACTTCTTTAAGCGCATCAGTGAGCTGCCCTGTAGCCACATTGAGCTTAGTCAGTTCCAACATTTCGGCATCAAGGCCTGAAATCAATGAGGTAAGGAGCTCTCGGCGAGTTTTGATCAGCGATTGATATACTTGAACTTGCGCTGGGTTGAGGGCATGTTCAGTTTCTTGCTCGGTGGTATCAATTTTACCTAATCTATCAAGGGCATCTTCGTAATTTAAGCGCTGAACACGTAAATCTGCCATTTCGCGGTCTAGCTGTTGGCTTTTGGGAATATCTGGCAAGCGAGATAATTGTGTTCTTAGAGCTTCACCAAGGGTACTTGAACTGCTGATCCACTGAGCTTGCTCACGGATTGTTGTCAGCGCTTGGCGTGCATCGCGAATGCTGGTGGACATTTCGGTTTGACTGGTATTAATCGCACTCATACGTTGAGCTTGCTGAGTCAGCTCCTGAGACATCTTGCGGTTAATATCTAATTCTTCTTTTAAGAAGGGGGTCAGCTCTCCTTGAGCAGCCAACATTTCCGTGTGTTCTAGCGCCAAAATTGCTTTTTGCTGGCGCTGAGTATTCTGGAAGTCACGTAGGTTTTGTAGCTCAAGTTCCATGCGTTGATAGCGTTTTTTATACAGCTCCAACGTCAGGCGTGAAATTTCTTGGCGGTTATTGGCGGAAAGCTGCGCCATTTCCAGTTCGTTTACTGTAGATTTGCGAGCACTTACTTCGGCTTGAGCCAAGGTATATTGGGCATCAGCTAAAGGTGTTGATGCAGTACTTAACGACTGGAAGCGGGATGTTGCTTCCGTGAGTAAGCGCCTTGCTTCAGACAATTGTTGAGGCAAAATGCTCAATGATTCACTGATTTCACGGCCTTTATCTTGTTCCTGCTGTGTTAAACGGCTTTGATCTAGTAATTGGCTACTTAGTTGGATAATGCGTTGCTCAAGTTCACTTAAGCTAATTCCAACAGGGATAGGGGCAGGTTCATCGTTTTCATTAAGTAATTTTTGGCGTATTTCTTTGATAATTTTAGGGAAGTTATCAATGGCTTCTTGGTAAGACTTTACTTTGGCATCGGAATCGCGGGTTTCGCTCATCCAATTGAGCGCACCTTGCAATGCTTGCGCAATTTCCGCGTCTTTTGGGTTGGTACTCGATTCAAGTTGTTTGAGCTCCTGTTTAATCTGTGCTTCATCCTGCGATGCTATGGGCGCCGCAACAGAAGAAAAAGCGATTAACAAGCTAAGTACAAAACTGATAATCAAACGCACAGTGAGGAGCTCCTTCAAGGACATAACCGTAAATTAAACGCCGACAGATTCGTTATGAGTCTCAACCGAAACCGTCTCGGCGAGTAATTCACCCATGCGTGTTGCATAGCCAGGGATGAGTGATGAATTAAAGGTCACTTTGTTTGGTTCAAACAAGTTAATGACGGTAGAACCTAACTTAAACAGGCCCATTTCTTCCCCTTTTTTCAGGAAAACAGCACCTTCAGAATTTAATTCAGGGTAAACCCAACGTTTGATTACGCCTTCTCGGCAGGTATTTACACAACCACTCCAAACCGTTTCAATGCTACCCACAATAGTGGCACCGACTAAAATTTGCACCATCAGACCAACAGGGGTATCAAAGACACAAATTAAGCGCTCATTACGGGCAAACAGGTTTGGGACGTTTTGTGCCGTTAATGGATTTACAGAGAATAAATCACCTGGAACATAAATCATCTCTTTAAGTAAGCCATCGCAAGGCATGTGGACGCGATGATAGTCACTTGGCGAAAGATAAGTGGTAATGAATTCACCGCCACGAAAACGCTCTGCTAATTGGTGTTGACCTGCCAGTAAGGCTTCAACGGTATAGTTATGGCCTTTTGCTTGGAAAATTTGGTCATCATGAATAGAACCTAATTGGCTCACTGCGCCGTCAGCTGGCTGTGCTAGTTGGTTGTCTTTTTCAACAATTGGGCGAGCGTCTTCTTTGAGTAGACGAATAAAGAAGTCATTAAAGGTTGCGTATGCGGTGAGTTCGCTTTTTTGCGCTTCATTCATATTCACTTTATAGGCTTTAGCAAATAGTTTAATTGCCCATTGCGTCATAAACCCAGCATTGCGACTTGCAAACCAGCCTGCAAATTCAGTAAGGCATTGTTTTGGAAGCATATATTGCAAGCGAATTTTAATTTTGTCTAGCACGTTAACCTCTGATTTTTAAAGGTATGTTAGCGAAAAGGCCGCTATTGTACACAGTTTACTCGTTGTATTTCAAACTGTCGCGTTAGGGGCTATTACCCAGCGATAGCTTGAACTATTTAGCGCAAATTAGCGTCAATTAGAGCAAAGAATTGAGTAATAAAATTGTAAGTACTTACTAACTTCATTTCTCTTTTCCAGTGAAATTGCCGCGCGGCTTCACTTGTTCCATGCTTTCTAAGATGCGATGGTAATTTTCAAAGCGCGATTCTGCAATTTTGTTTGTTTCTACGGCTTCACGTAACAAACAACCTGGGTCATCTAAATGTTTACAGTCACGGAATTTACAACCGCCAAGGTAATCTTTAAATTCGACAAATCCTTTCGTCACTTGTTCCGTGGTTAAATGCCACAAACCAAATTCACGAACGCCAGGGGAGTCAATCACATCGCCACCGAGTGGGAAGTGGTATAAGCGGGCAGTCGTTGTGGTATGTTGCCCCAGACCTGAGTTATCTGAAACATCGTTAACTAAAATGGTTTCTTCGTTATGCGGGAGCAATGCATTGAGTAGGCTGGACTTACCGACACCTGATTGACCCACAAATACTGAAACTTTCCCTGCTAGCGCGTTAGTAAGTGCTTCCATTCCTTCATTAGTATGGCTGGAGACTTCTAACACTTGGTAGCCAATTTCGCTGTAAATTGTCATCAAGTCGCTCACCCACTCACGGTTTTCGTCATCAAGTAGGTCAACTTTGTTAAGGACGATAATCGGTTGAATGCCAATTGTTTCGCAGGCGACAAGATAGCGGTCGATAATATTGAGCGAAAGTTCTGGCAAAATTGCAGAAACAACGACAATTTGGTCGATGTTTGCAGCGATTGGTTTCAAACCATCGTAATAATCAGGGCGAGTAAGTACAGAGTGGCGCTCATGAACAGCTTCGACAATGCCATTAACCTTGATCTCAGTTTGTGTATTCAACGCAGGGCGCCACACCACGTTATCCCCTGTGACGAGGGATGAAATAGTTCTGCGCAAATTACAGCGTTGAATGGTGCCGTCGTTCGCTTCAATATCAGCATGTTGCCCAAAGCGGCTAATGACTAAGCCTTCTTGTGCTTCACCTAATTGGCTATCATCGATTTCAACTGTTTTTTGTTTTTTCAGTCTTTTTTGATGATTTTCTTGAACTCGGCGCTGTTGGCCTTTCGAAAGTTTCTGTTTAGCCACCTGTCCTCTCTTCACTATTGGCTGTCGTTGGAATATCACTCACGCATTAAGGCATGAAGAGTGCTATCATACCCTAACTTCACAGAATGCAGTTAGGGTATATCATGCAAAAGAATGAGAATAATTTAATTTGGATCGATTTAGAAATGACTGGCCTCGATCCCGTTCGTGATCGCATTATTGAAATTGCGACCATTGTAACAGATAGCCATCTTAATATTTTAGCAGAAGGCCCTGTGATTGCAGTTCATCAGACGGATGAGCAACTTGCTCTGATGGACGAATGGAATGTGAATACGCATACAGGAAGCGGTTTAGTTGAACGTGTACGTAAAAGCACAGTAAGCGAACGTGAAGCTGAGCTAGCCACGATTGAGTTTCTTGAGAAATGGGTGCCTAAAGGTGCATCGCCAATTTGTGGTAACAGCGTTGGGCAAGATAGACGCTTCTTATTTAGTTATATGCCTGAATTAGAAAGTTATTTTCATTATCGTTATTTAGATGTGAGCACATTGAAAGAACTTGCTCGTCGTTGGAAGCCTGAAATTTTAACGGGTTTTTCGAAGAAAAATACCCACCAAGCGCTTGATGATATTCGCGAATCAGTCGCTGAGCTGGCTTATTATCGAGAAACATTTATCAAAGAATAAATGTTGAATTAACGAAGGTGCCGCCCTTGAGGCGGCTTTTTTGTCTTTAAATATGATACTGCATTACACATTGCATTACATTTGTCATTACATCACCCTAACAGTAGATCCTGAAAGGAGATTATGATGAGTACTATACAAATTAGAGTTGATGAACAGCTAAAAAAAGATGCGTATCAAGCATTTAATAAATTAAACCTTTCCCCATCCGAAGCGCTAAGGCTATTTCTCCGTTATGTTGCAGAGAATGAAAAGCTTCCGTTTTCTGAGGTTTCTATTGTTGTGAGTGAGGCGGATGAAGATGAGGATATTTTAGCTGTTGTGCGTAATCGTTTAAAAAAACCAGCTAAACGAATAAGAGTGAATATTGATGATATTTGATATTGCATTTGATGGCGTGCTTTAAGGGAATGGAAAAAGCTTGATTGCAGTATCTGAGAACAATTTAAAAAGAAGTTAAAAAAATTACAATTAAACCCTTACATAGAATCTTTGCGGTTACACGGTGAGTTATCGAATTGCTATAAAATCAAATTAAGGGCATCAGGGGTTCGCCTTGTGTACCAAGTTATTGATGATGAAATTGTTATTTTTGTTGTCGCAGTTGGTAAAAGGGAAAATGAAAAGGTTTATAAATCTGCGACCAATAGGCTGATATAAATATTATCGTTGAGTAAGTTACCAATGTTAATGTATTGAAATCAGGTTTTTACAACGTGTGTTGATAAAATCACCATTGTGACTATTTTGTCGACAAACGAACAAAAAAATAAAAATTTTGAGTGCAAAGGCTTGCTAGTCTCTGAATTTTTCGTATAATGCGCTCCCCGTACCGATGAAGTTTTTGTAATAATATCGGCGCGGAAAACATCCAGAAATGGTATGCGGGAATAGCTCAGTTGGTAGAGCACGACCTTGCCAAGGTCGGGGTCGCGAGTTCGAGTCTCGTTTCCCGCTCCAAGCTTTCTTGATGTTTTAGCTAAAACACTATTTTCGTGATGCGGGAATAGCTCAGTTGGTAGAGCACGACCTTGCCAAGGTCGGGGTCGCGAGTTCGAGTCTCGTTTCCCGCTCCAAACTTTCTTAGTGTTTTAGTAAAATTGCAGTACCCACCAAATGCGGGAATAGCTCAGTTGGTAGAGCACGACCTTGCCAAGGTCGGGGTCGCGAGTTCGAGTCTCGTTTCCCGCTCCAATCTCTTGTTTATACCATCTAAATTTTTTCTTTGTAATTTCAATCCAAATGATATTTTAGTATTAAAGCATTAAGTGGAATTACTAATTTCATCTAACGGTTTTTTGTACGTAATTTTATTGTTGGTACCCTTGCTAAGCTAGGATCCACAAGCCTTCGCCGATCTTTCTTGGATCTAATTTGGATTTTTGCTTGCATTCAACTACGGGTCACCATAGAATAGCCACCCCTCAGTAATAGGGCATTCTAAAGGTATTTATGTCCTTAAGGTAAAAGTTTAAATAATAAACAAAAAGGTGTTTTTTATTTAACTCAGGCAAATTTTCGTTTTAACCTAGTTTTTTGGCAACTTTTTTCGAGTAGTTAACGTAAAATCAGCATTTTTCTTCACAATTCAGCATCAAAAAGTTATCCACAGCTTGTTGAGTTGCGACCCATCTATATGCCAATTTGAAATAACTTATTGCACAGAGTTATCCACAGGCTAACTTCACTATTCTATTCTTACTGTCAGGTAAAGATAATCAGAACTCTTATCTGTAACTCATTGATTTATAGTCGATGAATTTATTTTTTGAAAATGTGCTAAGCACAACTTGCAAATTCTTTACCTATTGTCTGCAAAGCGATTTTTTATTTTATTCACATCGATTTGACAATTATAGATTTCAGTTATATAGCAGGCCTTTTTTTAGGCGTCGCGAGGTAAACCTTTAGTAATCGCCCGTACAAGGCGTTTTTGTTGTGAAGTTTGAATTGTCACTTGGTTCTCAAGACGTCGGCTAAGCTGTTGTTGTATAGACCAATGAAAGTGCTCGTCTAACATTTCATTGATCCCCAACCTATTTTTTAATGCAAGCACAATACTATCTTGATAAGGCGCATTGCCCAGTGCGACACTGATGTTTCTTAACCATTTAATATAGCCAATACGGCGGATTGCAGAGCCTTCGGTTACCTTCAAAAACCTGTCTTCATCCCACGAAAATAATTCAAGAAGCTCTGGCGTATGCAGCGCTTGCCTTGGGCTAAAATCTTCTTCGTCAGTCAGCTGTGAAAAACGGTTCCATGGGCAAATTAATTGGCAGTCATCACAGCCATAAATTCGGTTACCCATTAATGGACGAAACTCTTCAGGTATCGCGCTATCGAGTTCAATTGTTAAATAGGAAATACAGCGTCTTGCATCAACAGTATAAGGCTCAACAATGGCGCCTGTTGGGCAGGTTGTCATACAGGCAACGCAGCGGCCGCAGTCATCTTCAATGGGTTTATCGACAGGAACAGGTAGGTTGATCAGCAGTTCTCCAAGGAAAAACCACGAGCCTGCTTCACGATTTAATACCAATGAGTGCTTTCCAGTCCATCCTAGGCCAGCTTTAACGGCAAGAGGCCGCTCTAAGATTGGCGCAGAGTCAACAAATGGACGAAAATTAAGATCCTCAACGATTGTACCATCCGCAAGGAGCGCCCCATCAAATTCACGGCAGTAAGCTAAAATACGATCTGCAAGGGCTTTTAAGCGTTTTTTTAATAGCTTATGATAGTCGCGACCAAGGGCGTAGCGGCTAACATACCCGAGCTCAGGGTTATTCAGTGTGCTGGCAAACGCCGCTTTGGCGGGCAAATAGTTCATGCGAACACTGATGGCCCGTAAAGTGCCAGGATGGAGCTCATGGGGACGTGCCCGCATCATTCCGTGGCGGTTCATCCATTCCATTTCACCGTGGTATTGCTTGTCGAGCCATGCCTGCAGTTTGGGTTCTTCCGCGGACAGGTCAGTATCGCAGATCCCCACCTGTTGGAAGCCTGCTTCAATGCCCCATTGTTTGATAAGTTGAGCGAGAAGGTTGAGATCGAGAAATGCTGCCATCAGATCCTGTCACAGTAAAATAAAACGGCTGGCACTCTACCATGGAAGCGGTTTTTTCTCAAAATTGATGAAAAGAGTGCCTTTCGGTGTTCAGATCTATTATAAGATATTTCTGATCTGATAGTTTCAGCAATGTTAATTAAGAAAAATGACGGCGCTTAGGTTAATATAGTCAATGGTATTTGGAAGAACTGAAACAGGCTTCCTCTCGGATACTGATAACAGTCATTAGACAATAATTTGGCGACACAGCCCATCAATAATGCCACAAAAGAACACTATGAAAGAACGTAGAATACAACTTGCTGATGAAGCGCAAACTGTTGCGCTTGGTCGCGCAATTGCAGGTGCTTGCCATCAAGGTGTGGTAATTCACCTGTATGGTGATCTCGGTGCGGGAAAAACCACGTTTAGTCGTGGTTTCTTACAAGCTTTGGGTCATCAAGGCCATGTAAAAAGTCCAACTTACACACTGGTTGAACCTTATGAATTAGCGGATCGTTATGTTTTTCACTTTGATCTCTATCGTCTAGCAGATCCTGAAGAACTTGAATTTATGGGTATTCGTGACTATTTTTCTGAAAACTCGATCTGCTTGGTTGAATGGCCGCAACAAGGTAAAGGTTTTTTACCTGAAGCGGATCTTGAGCTCCATCTCACATATCAAGATGAGGGGCGTCAGGCTCACATCGTTGCTTTGTCTGCAAATGGGGAGTCGTTGTTAGAAGCATTACCCCAATTCTAAGGAACTTATTGCTCATGTTGAATGCATCAATGCACAGAATAACAAGAAAGGGTTTTTTGGCGGCTTTTGTCCTTTTTATGCTTTCATTCGCATGGCTTTTTGCTATGCAAGCACAAGCCGCAACACTGTCTAATATTCAAGTGAATAATAGCCCATCACAAGCTGAGGTCACACTAAGCTTTATTGACGGTAAGCCTGATTACTCTTATTTTCCCTTGCATTCACCTGAGCGACTGGTTGTTGATGTAAAGCAACGAGGTGAGATCCTTGGCTTGCCACTAAAAGTGCCTGCAGGGGATTTGGTAAAAGTGGTGCGTTCAAGCCAACCTTCTGATAACCAACATAAACGTCTGGTGATGGAGCTATCCCGCGTCGCAAAAACCAAAGCTGTTTTAAAGCAAGTGGGTGGCGAATATCAATTAGTTCTGACGATTTCAGCAGGTAACTCAACCAGTTCAACGTCATTTAATCGCACCAATAATAATGTTGCTCCTGTGGTCAATAACACACAGGACAAACCGTTAAAAATGAATAATCCAGCGCCTGTTTCAACGCCTGCCCCTGTAAAATACAAAAATATGCCTAAAGGCAGCAAACAGGTGGTGATCGCTATTGATGCGGGGCATGGTGGTAAAGACCCAGGCGCGATTGGGAAAAATGGTTATAAAGAGAAAGATGTGACTCTGAGTGTTGCGAAAAAACTCTATCAGCGTCTTGAAGCTGACCCTATGTTCAAACCCGCTATGACGCGTGATGGCGACTACTTTATTTCTGTTAGTGGACGTTCCGATGTTGCTCGTAAAAAAGGCGCGAACATGTTGGTATCCATCCATGCGGACTCAGCACCTAACAGCAGCGCACGAGGTGCCTCTGTTTGGGTATTATCAAATCGTCGTGCAAATAGTGAGTTAGGTAGCTGGTTAGAACAACGTGAAAAACAATCTGAATTATTAGGCGGTGCAGGGGATGCGCTCAGTGGTGCAGATCCGTATTTAAGCCAAGCAGTATTGGATTTGCAGTTCGGCCACTCTCAGCGCGTGGGCTATGATGTCGCTGTTCAAGTTATTCAGCAATTGAGAAAAGTGGGTAATATCCATAAAAAAACGCCAGAGCATGCCAGCCTTGGGGTTCTGCGTTCTCCCGATATTCCCTCAATCTTGGTTGAAACAGGCTTCATCAGTAATGCAGCGGAAGAGCAACTGCTCAAATCCAATGAATTCCAAGATGCAGTGGCTGAGGCCATTCACTTAGGATTGCGCCAATATTTCCTTGCGAATCCGATTCAAGCTGCACCTAAATAAGGAATTGAGCGATGGCAATACATATTCTCTCTCCTCAATTAACGAACCAAATTGCGGCGGGTGAGGTGGTCGAAAGGCCTGCATCTGTCGTAAAAGAGCTGGTTGAGAACAGTCTTGATGCCAAGGCAACACGCATTGATATTGATATTGAGCGTGGTGGAGAGAAACTGATCCGTATTCGTGATAATGGCTGTGGGATTAACAAAGATGAATTAATCCTCGCCCTTGCGCGCCATGCGACCAGTAAAATTGCGACGCTCGATGACCTTGAAGCCATTATGAGTATGGGCTTTCGCGGTGAAGCATTAGCGAGCATCAGCTCTGTTTCACGATTAACGTTGACATCAAAACCCGCGGAACAAACCGAAGCGTGGCAGTCTTACGCTGAAGGGCGGGATATGGAAGTCACAGTAAAGCCTGCAGCGCATCCTAATGGTACGACGGTTGAAGTCCTCGATCTCTTTTATAATACCCCTGCAAGGCGCAAATTTATGCGCACTGAAAAAACCGAATTTGGCCATATTGATGAAGTGGTTCGCCGCATTGCATTATCGCGCCCTGATGTGTCTATTAATTTGACTCATAACGGAAAACTGGTGAAACAGTACCGTGCTGCCCATGATGAAGTGCAGCAAGAAAGGCGGCTTGGGACTATTTGCGGTACCGGCTTTATGCAAGGCGCATTAGCGTTATCTTGGGAGCACAGCGACCTGGCAATTAAAGGCTGGGTGGTTTCCCCATCGAATACTCCTGTGAGTGAAACTCAGTATTGCTATGTGAATGGACGGATGATGCGCGACCGGTTAATTAACCATGCTATCCGCCAAGCATTTGAAGGCTATTTAGAAGACAATCAACAGCCCGCTTATGTCTTGTATTTAACCATTGATCCGAAACAAGTGGATGTAAACGTCCATCCAGCGAAACATGAGGTACGTTTTCACCAAGCGCGGTTAGTACATGATTTTATTTATCAAGCCGTACGTACAGTACTCCTTGAAGCGGCATCAATAAGTGAATTACCAGGAATAGAGCCAGTACATGCTGAGCTCGAAAACCGGTCTTCAGCAGGAGGGAATTATTTTTCTTCCCCAACACCAACTTCGAAACCAAATTATACCGAATCATTGCCACAGGCTGAGAGAACCACTCGTGAACCGCAGGTCGCTTATAAGCCTGCAACCACGGCGACATCGAGTTCTTCCCTGCCCAAATCCGCATCACAATTCGTCGGGAATGTAGAGCAGAAAAACTACGGTACTAACTACGATAAAAAAGCGGGAGACCTTTACCAAAGCTTGATGTCAATTCCAGTTCCTGAAACGGAGAAAAAACCGCTTTTTCCTGAACGCCAACCTGTCGATACGTCTCAAGTTTCTTCACAACCTGTAGCAAAAAATGCGGATAACTACCTTTTTGGTAAAGTATTGACAATTTACTCAAAAAACTTTGCATTAATTGAGTCTTCGTTGGGACTAATCCTGTTATCCTTAACGGAAGCTAATTATTTATTGAAATTAGCGCAATTGTCGCCAGAGGGTGAAAACCTCAAGCCACAACCTCTTTTGATACCGCTAAAATTGTCACTTAAAAACGATGAAATAGAGGTTTTACAGCGGTACAAGGAACAATTGGCAATATTTGGTATCGAAGCCACGATATTTCATGGAAAAGTAACAATTCATACGGTATCGTTACCATTAAGAACACAAAATTTATCGCAACTTTTTTCAGATTTGATCGGTTTTTTATCGACAAAAGAAAGCATCACACAACAAGATATCGCACAATGGCTAGCCAAAGCGGTTTCACAGGTGAAAACAGAAGAAAGTTGGAGTTTAGCACAGGCTGTTCAGTTGCTGGCTGATGTTGAGCGGATTTGTCCGCAGTGGGTAAAAAATCCCCCACCAACATTATTACAATTAATTAATTTACAATCCGTGGTAGCTACACTAACAAATGAGTGATTTAGTAACTCAGAAAAAACCTGATGCAATATTCCTTATGGGGCCGACTGCTTCAGGTAAAACCGCTTTAGCGATAGAACTTCGCAAGCATTTGCCTGTGGAAATTATTAGTGTCGATTCGGCGTTAATTTACCGTGGAATGGATATTGGTACAGCAAAGCCAACAGCCGAGGAACTCAGCCAAGCCCCTCATCGTTTGATTGATATTCTCGATCCAGCTCTACCTTATTCTGCTGCTGATTTTCGTCGTGACGCATTAAAAGTAATGAGTGAGATTACTGCTCAGGGTAAAATACCGTTACTTGTTGGCGGTACTATGTTGTATTTCAAAGCATTGTTAGAAGGACTTTCACCATTACCTTCTGCTGATGCAAATGTGCGCACCCAAATAGAACAGATAGCGCAAGAACATGGATGGAGTGAAATCCATCGCCGTTTAGCGGAGGTCGATCCTGTTGCTGCGGCTAGGATCCATCCTAATGATCCACAAAGATTATCCCGTGCTTTAGAGGTATATCTCATTTCAGGACAAACTTTGACTGAAATGACACAAACAGCAGGGGAAGAATTGCCTTATAATGTGTTTCAGTTTGCTATTGCGCCACAAGATCGTAAAATTTTACATGAACGCATAGAACAACGCTTTCATCTGATGATAGACGCTGGTTTTGAAGAGGAAGTCCGTGCTCTTTACCACCGAGGTGATTTACATGTTGATCTTCCCGCCATTCGTTGTGTGGGCTATCGGCAAATGTGGTCATACTTGGACGGCGAAATTAGCCATGATGAAATGGTTTATCGGGGAATTTGTGCAACACGCCAATTGGCAAAACGCCAGATTACCTGGTTAAGAAGCTGGGATAATGTTCAGTGGTTAGATAGTGAGCAACCTCAGCAGGCGCTTGACACAGTTATGCAGGTAGTACGTGCATAGGACTGATGTTTGTGTACAATTAGAACGTTAAGCGCAATTTTTGAGTAGTTACTTTTGGAATCATAAAGATTCTCTTTTAAAAACAACAAAATAAGGAAAACATAGAATGGCTAAGGGGCAATCTTTGCAAGATCCGTTCCTGAACGCATTACGTCGTGAAAGGGTTCCGGTCTCTATTTATCTCGTTAATGGCATCAAATTGCAGGGGCAAATTGAATCTTTTGATCAATTTGTCATTTTATTGAAAAACACAGTTAGCCAGATGGTTTATAAGCACGCTATCTCTACTGTTGTCCCTGCACGTCCTGTTTCTCACCACAGTGGCACAACAGGTGGTAGCGCAGGTAATGGTAATTACCATTCGGGTGCACCTGCATCGCAGGATGGCGAAGTAACTGAGTAAGTTTGTACGCTAAAAGACAAGGAAAGCATGGGTAGGGAGACTGTACCTGTGTTTTCCTTTGCAATTATTGTTTAGCCTAAGAGGTTGCACCTTGTTTGATAGGTATGAAGGCGGTGAGCTTGCTGTGTTAGTCCATGTCTTTTTTTCCCAAGAAAAAGACGTTGATAATCTGGCAGAGTTTGAGTCACTCGTGACGTCTGCTGGGGTAAAGCCAGTACAAATAGTCACAGGCAGTCGTAAGGCACCTCACCCAAAGTTTTTTGTTGGGGAAGGAAAAGCTGAAGAGATAGCCCAAGCCGTTGAGGAAAGTGGCGCAGATGTGGTGTTGTTTAATCACACGCTAAGCCCTGCTCAAGAACGTAATCTCGAAAGGATTTGCCAATGTAAGGTGGTTGACCGTACAGGGGTAATTTTAGATATATTTGCTCAACGGGCGCGTACGCATGAAGGTAAACTTCAAGTTGAATTGGCACAGTTACGTCATTTATCCACTCGCTTAGTGAGAGGATGGACACACCTTGAGCGCCAAAAAGGCGGGATTGGTTTGCGTGGTCCTGGTGAAACTCAACTTGAAACAGACCGTCGGTTATTAAGGGATAAAATCAAACAGATTTTATCGCGGCTTAGCCGGGTAGAAAAACAGCGTGAACAAGGGCGTCAAGCGAGAAGTAAAGCGGATATTCCGACAATTTCTCTCGTGGGTTATACCAATGCGGGTAAATCGAGTTTATTTAACCGTATGACGTCTGCAGATGTTTATGCTGCAGATCAGCTATTTGCGACACTTGACCCAACGCTTCGCCGTATTAATGTCGAAGATGTCGGTGTTGTCGTTTTAGCAGATACCGTGGGTTTTATTCGCCACTTACCACATGATTTGGTTGCCGCATTTAAAGCAACCCTGCAAGAAACTCGTGAAGCAACGTTACTGCTGCACGTTATCGATGCAGCAGATGCTCGCTTGGATGAAAATATCCATGCGGTTGAAAGCGTGTTGGAAGAAATTGAAGCGGATGAAATACCAGCACTTTTAGTGATGAACAAAGTTGATATGCTGGAAGATTTTGTCCCGCGTATTGACAGAGATGAGGATAACAACCCTGTTCGTGTCTGGGTTTCGGCGCAAACAGGTGAAGGTATCCCATTGCTGTTACAAGCATTGACGGAACGCCTTTCTGGTGAAATCGCACATTATGAATTGCGTTTACCACCAAACGAAGGTCGTTTGCGTAGCCGTTTTTATCAACTCCAGTCAATCGAACGTGAATGGTTGGAAGATGACGGTTCAATCGGCCTTGAGGTGCGTATGCCAATGGTGGATTGGCGACGTTTGTGTAAACAAGAGCAGCAATTATCTGACTACGTGGTTTAACAACGTAGCCAGGCAATGGAATTGATATTAAGAGACACACAAACTCAGCATACTTCCAGTGTGTTGAGCGGAGCTCTTAGCCCTGAAAATCAATCATAAAGAATGGAGCTAAAACATGGCGTGGAATCAGCCCGGTAATGACGGACAAGACCGCGATCCGTGGGGAAGCGGCAATAAAGGCGGCAACTCTGGCGGAAACAAAGGTGGTCGAAAACGTGGGGCTTATGATCTCGACGATCTCTTTCGTAAAATAGGCAGCAAGCTAGGTGGGAACAAAGGCGGCAACGGTGGTGATGGCGATAACAAACAGCCTTCACAAATCAGTGGTCGTTTAGGGATGTTAGCACTTGCTGCTATTGTAGTTGTCTGGGCAGGTTCAGGCTTCTACACCATCAAAGAAAGTGACCGTGGCGTAGTGTTACGTTTTGGTGAATACAGTGGTATTGTTGGGCCAGGTTTGAACTGGAAGCCAACATTCATTGATAGAGTCGTGCCTGTCAACGTAGAAACTGTACGTGAGCAAGCGACTAACGGCATGATGTTGACGTCAGATGAAAACGTGATCCGCGTTGAAATGAACGTTCAATACCGTGTGACTGACCCTGCGCAATATTTATTTAGCGTGACTAACCCAGACAACAGTCTGCGTCAGGCGTTAGACAGTGCTGTGCGTGGTGTTATTGGTCAATCTGCCATGGAGCAAGTATTGACTACGAATCGAGCCTTTATCCGTGATGTGACACAAAAAGAGCTTGAAGCGACAATTGCACCATACAAAATGGGTATCACACTGCTGGATGTCAACTTCCAAGCAGCGCGTCCACCTGAAGATGTTAAAGCAGCATTTGATGACGTAATCTCAGCAAGGGAAGAAGAACAAAAAACTATTCGTGAAGCGCACGCTTATCGAAATGAAGTTCTTCCACTGGCAAAAGGTAACGCACAACGCCTGATTGAAGAAGCCGAAGCGTATAAAGCGAGTGTGGTCTTCAAAGCAGAGGGTGAGGTCGCAAGCTTTGCGAAAATGCTACCTGAATACCGTGCAGCACCAGAAATTACTCGTGAGCGTCTTTACATCGATACGATGGAGCGTGTGTTAAGTAATACACGTAAAGTTATTGCGAATGATAAGAGCAACAGCATGTTAGTGCTGCCGCTTGACCAAATCATGCGTGGTACAAATTCAGATGCGGCTTCAACATCAAAAGTTAATCCGTCAGCAAGAATGGCGACGCCAAGCATTAATTCGTCATCATCTGCTGCAACGCCTGCACAGCCAAACAGCGCTGTTCGTGGTGATGCTGTTAGAGTAGGGAGACAATAATCATGCGTAAATCGCTAATTGTTATCGTTATTGCCATCTTGGCAGTTGCATACGCATCTATCTTTATTGTTCCTCAAACTGACCGCGGCATTGTATTGCGTTTTGGTAAGGTTCTGCGTGATTCTGAAAACAAACCGATCATTTATGAGCCAGGTTTGCATTTCAAAGTGCCATTTATTGAAACTGTGAAAATGTTAGATGCACGTATTCAGACATTGGAAATCCAAGCTGACCGTTATTTGACAAGCGAAAACAAAGATTTAATGGTGGACTCCTACCTGAAATGGCGTGTTACTGATTTCAGTCGCTACTATGTAGCAACTGGCGGTGGTAACCCATATCAAGCAGAAACCCTGTTAAAACGTAAATTTAGTGACCGTTTACGTTCTGAGTTTGGTCGTTTAAGCGTTAAAGATATCATTACTGATTCACGTGGTCGTTTAACCGTTGATGTACGTGATGCCTTGAACAAAGGTACTGCAATTGATGATGCGACAAAAGAAGCTGATGCAGCGATTGCGGATGCCGCAGCACGTGTTGAAAAAGAAACTAACTTGAAGCCACTGGTTGTGAATGCAAACAGTATGGCGGCGTTAGGTATCGAAGTTGTCGACGTGCGTATTAAACGTATCGAACTGCCAAACGAAGTTTCTGAAGCTATCTATGCACGTATGCGTGCAGAGCGTGAAGCGGTTGCACGTCAGCACCGTTCACAAGGTCAAGAAGAAGCGACTAAGATCCGTGCGGTTGCAGATAAAACTGTAACTGAAACACTGGCAGAAGCAGAGCGTACCGCGCTGACCTACCGAGGTGAAGGCGATGCAATGGCAACAAAACTGTTTGCTGATGCATTCAACCAAGATCCAGAGTTCTATGCGTTTATTCGTAGCTTGCGTGCTTACGAGCAAAGCTTCAAGAGTGGTGAAGACGTGATGGTATTAAGCCCAGACACAGACTTCTTCCGCTTCATGAAAGCACCAACTAAGCTTCGTGCAACAGATTAATAAATAATCAGACTAAGTTGCGTGCAACCTAGCAAAATAACTGTTAATCTATTAAAGAAAAGCCCGCTTCGGTGGGCTTTTTTTCGCCTGTCGTTTTAAGTATAGGATTTTTCAGGGAAAATTTAAGCTGCTCAACTGGTTACATTCATTTTGGGTTTACGGCAGAAATAAAAATACCATTTAACTTGCTTTCCAGAAAAAAATTTTAGTAATGCCAAAATATCACTGGAACAGTTCATTTTTGATGGTAGAATTCATTTTTAAGCAACCGAGTGTATTTCGAAATGGGTAAGAACGTTGTCGTACTGGGCACCCAATGGGGTGACGAAGGGAAGGGCAAGATCGTCGACTTGCTGACAGAGCGCGCTAAATATGTAGTTCGCTATCAGGGCGGCCATAATGCTGGCCATACGCTTGTTGTAAACGGTGAAAAAACCGTTCTCCACTTAATTCCATCCGGTATTCTTCGTGAAAATGTCATCAGTATTATCGCTAATGGCGTTGTTCTTGCGCCTGACGCATTAATGAAAGAGATGAAAGAATTGGAAGACCGCGGTGTTCCAGTTCGCGAACGCTTACGTCTTTCAGAAGCATGCCCACTGATCCTGCCTTATCATGTTGCATTAGATAACGCCCGTGAAAAAGCACGTGGTTCCAAAGCGATTGGAACAACGGGTCGTGGTATTGGTCCTGCTTACGAAGATAAAGTTGCTCGTCGCGGCTTACGTGTTGGTGACTTATTCGATAAAGCAACTTTCGCAGAAAAATTAAAAGAAATCGTCGAATACCATAACTTCCAACTCGTTAATTACTATAAAGAACCTGCTGTTGATTATCAAAAAACACTGGATGATATCATGGCAGTGGCCGATATCCTGACAGGCATGGTAATCGATGTGTCTGATCTGCTGTACAAAGCAAGCCAGAACAACGAATTTGTGATGTTTGAAGGTGCACAAGGCACATTATTGGACATTGACCACGGTACTTATCCGTATGTAACCTCTTCAAATACCACCGCGGGTGGTGTTGCAACAGGTTCTGGTTTAGGCCCTCGTTATGTTAATTACGTACTGGGTATTATCAAAGCTTACTCAACACGTGTTGGTGCGGGTCCATTCCCAACCGAATTGTTTGACGAAGTGGGCGAATTCCTGCGTGAAAAAGGCCAAGAATTTGGTGCAACGACGGGTCGTAAACGTCGTACTGGTTGGTTAGATATCGTTGCAATCAACCGCGCGGTACAAATCAACTCACTGTCAGGTTTCTGCATGACTAAACTGGACGTTTTAGACGGTTTAGAAGAAGTGAAAATCTGTGTGGGCTACCGTCGTCCAGATGGCAAAGTGCTTGAAACAACGCCTTTAGCTGCGGATGAGTGGGATGGTTTAGAGCCAGTTTACGAATCCATGCCAGGTTGGAAAGAAACCACTTTTGGTGTGAAGCAAAGAGAATTACTGCCGCAAGCAGCGCTGAACTACATCAAACGTGTTGAAGAATTAACGGGTATTCCTGTTGATATTATTTCAACTGGTCCAGATCGTTCTGAAACAATGATCCTGCGTGACCCGTTTGACGTTGAGTAATAACATTGACTGCGCCTAATACAGGCGCAGTTTTTTTACTGCTTTACCTCCCTCCGCGATGCAACTTCTTTGATAAAACAGTCAAAATTCCCCATAATGATTGAACTAAGTTACTTTTGTGTGCAGATTCTGTGCAATTAGATGCATATTTGCGATACGTAATACGCTAAACTGTATTTATGAACACATAATTTATTTGCATGCTATATTTTGTGCATAACCAAGTGGGATTTAGGTTCAAATTAGGTTATTTGCAATTAAAATACGTGAGAAAATTTTCGACCAACTCATTTTGGTCGTATAAGTAAAAGCCAAAATTTTGAGGTGATTGTGCAACTGACGAGTTTTACCGACTATGGATTACGAGCGCTTATTTATCTGGCTTCTCTGGGTGAAGGGAAGATGACCAGTATTACAGAGGTGACGGACGTTTATGGCGTTTCACGTAATCATATGGTTAAAATTATCAATCAGCTCAGTCATTTAGGTTATATAAAAGCCACTCGTGGTAAAAATGGCGGGATTACACTAGGGCAACCAGCAGAATCAATTCGTATAGGGGATGTTGTTAGAGCATTAGAACCCCTAACCCTTGTTAATTGTAGTGGTGAGTTTTGCCACATAACACCTGCGTGTCGTTTAAAAGGTGTGCTACACCAAGCAATACAGCAGTTTTTACAAGAACTTGATCAATATACGCTGGCGGACATGGTGAAAGATAACACCCCGCTCTATCAATTACTGCTTGATTAATATTCGCAGTAGTTATGAATTCTGATGACAACGGAGGTAACGATGTCACAAGATCCTTTTCAGGAAAGAGAAGCAGAAAAATACGAATCCCCAATTCCAAGCCGAGAATTCATCCTCGACTTAATCTCGAAACGTACTGCCCCAGCTAATCGCGAAGAAATCGCCCAGTTACTCAATCTTTCTACGGAAGATGAATTAGAAGCTTTACGCCGCCGTTTAAGAGCAATGGAACGTGATGGTCAACTCGTGTTCACACGCCGTCAATGTTATGCATTGCCAGAGCGTTTAGATTTATTAAAAGGAAAGGTTATTGGCCATCGCGATGGCTACGGCTTTCTGCGTGTTGAGGGTAAAAAAGAAGATTATTATTTATCTCAAGATGAGATGAAACGTGCGCTGCACGGCGACGTGATTTTAGCACAGCCATATGGGCAAGACCGTAAAGGTCGTACTGAAGTGCGCGTGGTTCGCGTATTAGAGCCAAGAAACAACCAAATTGTAGGCCGCTATTTTATTGAGTCGGGCATGGGGTTTGTGGTGCCAGATGATAGTCGTCTTAGTTTTGATATCTTGATCCCGAAAGACCGTATTTGCGGTGCTCGCATGGGTAACGTGGTGGTTGTTGAGTTAGTGACTCGCCCACAACGCCGTTCTCAAGCAGTCGGGAATATTATCGAAGTGCTTGGGGAAACCATGGGAACGGGTATGGCGGTTGAAATCGCGCTGCGTACTCACGAAATTCCCCATTCATGGCCGCCACAAGTTGAAAAACAAGTCGCTGATTTAAGTGAACATGTGCCTGAGTCTGCGAAAAAAGGGCGTATGGATTTGCGTGATTTACCATTGGTCACTATCGATGGTGAAGATGCTCGCGATTTTGATGATGCTGTTCATTGTGCGCCGAAAAAAGGCGGTGGCTGGCGTTTATGGGTCGCAATTGCGGATGTTAGCTATTATGTACGCCCGCAAACATCGTTAGATACTGAGGCGCGTAGCCGTGGTAACTCAGTATATTTCCCATCTCAAGTTGTGCCGATGTTGCCTGAAGTTCTTTCTAATGGCCTTTGCTCATTGAACCCAGGGGTCGATCGCCTGTGTATGGTGTGCGAAATGACGGTATCGGCCTCAGGGAAGCTGTCTTCCTATAAATTCTATGAAGCAGTGATGAATTCCCATGCAAGGTTGACCTATACAAAAGTATGGAAAATCTTGGAAGGTGATGAAGAACTGCGTGAACATTACAAAGCATTGGTTCCACATATTGAACATTTACATCAGTTATACAAAGCATTAGATGCGGCACGAATTGAGCGTGGGGCGATATCCTTTGAATCGGAAGAGGCGAAATTTATTTTTAATGCAGAGCGCCGTATTGAAAGTATTGAACCTGTCGAGCGAAATGATGCACACAAATTAATTGAAGAATGCATGATTTTAGCTAACATTGCGGCGGCTAGATTTGTGGAGAAAAACGAAGAGCCTGCGTTATACCGTGTGCATGATCGTCCAAAAGAAGAGAGCGTAATGAATTTACGTTCAGTATTTAGCGAGTTAGGGCTCACATTGCCTGGTGGTATGAAGCCAGAGCCAAAAGATTATGCACAAGTGATGAATGAAGTGGCTGAGCGCCCTGATCACGAATTGCTGCAAACCATGATCTTGCGTTCGATGAAACAAGCGATTTATGACCCTGAAAACCGCGGTCACTTTGGTCTAGGGCTGAAATCGTATGCGCACTTTACCTCGCCAATTCGTCGTTATCCTGACTTAACGTTGCACCGTGGTATCAAATATTTGTTGGCAAAAGAATATGGCCATTCAGATAAGCGCTGGACAGAAACAGGCGGCTGGCACTCTGATATGGACAGCATGTTGCAACTGGGTGAACACTGTTCGATGACAGAGCGTCGTGCCGATGAAGCAACGCGCGATGTGGCTGACTGGTTGAAGTGTGACTTTATGCAAGACCAAGTGGGTCAAATTTTCACGGGGTTAATTACCAGTGTGACAGGCTTTGGCTTCTTTGTTCGCCTCAATGACTTGTTTATTGACGGTTTAGTACATATTTCTACCCTTGATAACGATTACTACCGTTATGATGCTGTCGGCCAGCGCTTAATTGGTGAATCATCAGGCACGACCTATCGACTTGGTGATGAAGTGGAAATTCGTGTGGAAGCGGTGCATATGGATGAACGCACCATTGATTTCGCGTTAATTTCAACAACTCGTAAAGCGAAAGCCCCAGGCAAAACTGCACGGGATAAAATGAAGCAAGAAGTAAAAAATGCTACGCGGCCAGCTCGCCGTAAAGCGCAAGGGAGCAAAGATAAAAACTTCGAGCCTGATTCTGCATTTCGCCGTTCTGAGAAAAAAGGGAAAAAAAGCGAAGCACAAGCTGATGCAAAAGGGAAAGGAAAGGGAAAAAAACCTTCCGATAAAACTAAGAAAATTACAGCAAAACTAAAAGCAAAACGCGTTGCGAAGAAATCCTCAAAACAAGAGGGCTAATATTTTTGCTAGCGTAGTGCTTTGTTAATTAACGAAAGTGGCGTGTTTGCGCCACTTTCCTCATTTAGATTAAAACATAAGACTGTTATGAGCGAAATTATTTACGGTATTCACGCAGTGAAAGCCTTGCTTGAGCGTTCTCCGCAACGCATTAAAGAAGTGTATATCCTAAAAGGGCGTGAAGATCGCCGATTGATGCCTATCGTGCATGAAATTGAAGCACTAGGCGTTGTTGTCCAAGTCGCGAATCGCCAGTGGATGGATAGCCAAACTGAAGGTGCTGTTCACCAAGGGATCATTGCGAAAGTATTACCAGGTAAGCAATACCAAGAAGGTGATTTGCCCGATTTATTAGAAAGCACACCGTCACCATTTTTACTGGTACTTGATGGCGTGACGGATCCCCACAATTTAGGGGCTTGTTTGCGTAGCGCAGATGCAGCAGGTGTGCATGCAGTGATTGTTCCGAAAGACAAATCGGCGCAATTGAATGCAACTGCAAAAAAAGTAGCTTGCGGTGCGGCAGAAAATGTTCCTCTTATTCGTGTGACGAACCTAGCAAGGACATTGCGCTTATTGCAAGAATACAACGTATGGATTGTGGGGACGGCGGGTGAAGCAGACCATAATTTATACCAAAGCAAACTGACAGGCTCTATCGCATTAGTGATGGGCGCAGAAGGTGAAGGCATGCGCCGTTTAACCCGCGAGCATTGTGATGAATTAATCAGCATCCCGATGGCAGGTTCAGTCTCCTCTCTGAATGTGTCAGTGGCGACAGGGGTTTGCTTGTTTGAAGCCGTACGCCAGCGCTTACCTGTTTCAGGTGAAAAATAATATTTGTGTAAAACTGCATCCATCTCTTGAGTTTTATCTCAGGGGTGGGTATAGTTACGCGTCAATTTTTTAGCCGCACTCAACAAGTTCCTTGCCTCCGCGGGCCGCGGTTAACCCAGACAGGAGGCTAATAATCCGTAAGGAGCAACTACTAATGCGTCATTACGAAATCGTTTTTATGGTCCATCCTGACCAAAGCGAACAGGTTCCGGGCATGATCGAGCGTTACAGTGCAGTAATCACTAACGCACAAGGTCAGATTCACCGTCTGGAAGACTGGGGCCGCCGTCAACTGGCTTACCCAATCAACAAACTGCACAAAGCTCACTATGTTCTGCTGAACGTAGAAGCACCGCAGGAAGCGATTGATGAGCTGGAAACTAACTTCCGCTTCAACGATGCCGTTATCCGCAGCATGGTTATGCGCTTAAAACACGCAGTAACAGAAGCTTCTCCAATGGTTAAAGCTAAAGACGAACGTCGTGGCCGTGACCTTTCTGATGAATATCAGGATGAAGAAGTAGAAGAAACTGGGGATTCTGAAGAGTAATTGCGCAGGTGTCCACTAATCGTTTGGTGCTAACAGGCACAGTCTGTAAAGCATTGATTCGAAAAGTGAGTCCGTCAGGCATTCCACATTGTCAGTTTGTTTTAGAACATCGTTCACAACAACTGGAAGCGGGATTGTCAAGGCAAGCATGGTGCAGAATGCCCATTATTGTTAGCGGACAAACCTTACAAGCTCATACTCACAGTTTAACGGTCGGCAGTTGGATTACAGTTAGCGGTTTCATTAGTACCCATCAAGGGCGCAATGGAATTAGCAAAATAGTCCTCCATGCCGAGCAGATTGATTTGATAGATTCTGGAGACTAGCCATATGGCACGTTATTTCCGTCGTCGCAAGTTCTGCCGTTTCACAGCGGAAGGCGTTCAAGAGATCGACTATAAAGATATCGCAACGCTGAAAAACTATATCACTGAAAGTGGTAAAATTGTACCAAGCCGTATCACCGGTACTCGTGCAAAATATCAGCGTCAGCTCGCTCGTGCTATCAAGCGCGCTCGCTACCTGTCTCTGTTACCATATACTGATCGTCATCAGTAATTGGTACAGTCCATTAACGACTTAAGAGGATAAGGTAATGCAAGTTATTCTGCTTGATAAAGTAGCTAACCTAGGTAGCCTGGGTGATCAGGTTAACGTTAAATCGGGCTATGCTCGTAACTTCTTAGTTCCACAGGGTAAAGCTGTTCCTGCAACTAAGAAAAACATCGAATTCTTCGAAGCTCGCCGCGCTGAACTGGAAGCTAAATTAGCTGACGTTCTGGCAGCAGCACAGGCTCGTGCAGCAGCTGTTACTGCACTGGGTTCTGTTACTTTAGCTTCTAAAGCTGGTGACGAAGGTAAACTGTTCGGTTCAATCGGTACTCGTGACATCGCTGATGCAGTAACTGCAGCTGGCGTTAAAATCGCGAAAAGCGAAGTTCGCCTGCCAAACGGCGTTCTGCGTACTACTGGTGACCACGAAGTTCACTTCCAGTTACACAGTGATGTTTTCGCAGAGCTGAACGTTATCATCGTTGCTGAGTAATCAATAATGATGGTAGGTATTGTCGACTTATCGGCAATACCAATAAAAAACACCGGCTAAGTCCGGTGTTTTTTGTTTTCTAGTATTCCATTTTAGCGATGATTAGCGCCTAAGGTGTACGATAGTAACTGCCGTCGCTTAACCGTGCAAAACTATATGTTTTTCCATCAGAAGCCGTAGTTTCCAGCAACTGAACTTCCCCTTTCTCATTTGCTTTTAAGCGAATTTTTTGCCCCTGACGTAAATTACTTAGCGGTTTTTCAACCCCTTCAACGCGAGCCATGATAAAGGCATCGTTAGCCTGTAAATTATTATCACGGAATAATTGCGCCAGTGTTTTCCCTTTTTGAACGCGGTAATTTTGCCACTTATTTGCCGATGGGCTTGTGACCTGAGGCTCTTGTGTCTTTGGTGTTGTTGTTGGTGGCTCTGTTGGCACAGGTTCTATGGGCTCAGGCACAATTTCAGGTTCTGTTGGTATTTCCTCTATATTACCTTCAGGTTCTTGACCAGATGGCGTCTGAATAGGATCAGGAATGATCTCAGGTGTTGTTGGTGGGGGAATGACAATAGGCTGATTTTGCGGCGTATTATTCAAAGGTTTATCGCCTGTTGGCCAAAACAGGGCAACCACAACAATCAGTGCTAATACGGCGATACCATAGCGATGAAATTTAGACAGTTTAACCATCACTCCTCCTTGATGAGGCAATGCATTAACTTGGGCGTATTTATACGCATACTAACACTGTTTTTGGGTAATTTAAGTGCTTGATATGATTTTTCGGAGAACACTGAGCAAATTTATACGCTATCGGGATAATTTATTATTTAGATTGACGGTTTGGGTTTACCCATAGCAGGGGGGCTGTTATTCTTGGTTTTTATCAAAAACCATATGGGTATTTTAATGGCAAACCAAAATTTTGATTCAGTAGAAGCTCAAGCGAGTTACGGTATTGGTCTACAAGTTGGCCAACAATTATTAGAGTCAGGGCTAGAAGGCTTAGTACCAAACGCAATTTTAGCGGGTCTGGTTGATGCTTTAGAAGGCAACATGCCATCAGTGCCTGTTGAAACCCTGCACAAAGCATTACGTGAAGTTCATGAGCGTGCAGATGAAGTCCGTGTTGCTCGCCAAGCTGCAATGGCAGAAGAAGGCCAAAAATTCCTCGATGAAAACCAAAAACGTGAAGGCGTTTCAACGACTGAATCTGGTTTGCAATTTTCTGTGATCAACCAAGGCGAAGGTGCGATCCCATCTCGCTCTGATCGTGTCCGTGTTCATTACACTGGCCGTTTAATTGATGGTTCTGTGTTTGATAGCTCTGTTCAACGTGGCCAGCCAGCTGAATTTCCAGTTAGCGGCGTGATCCCTGGTTGGATTGAAGCATTAACGCTGATGCCTGTTGGTTCGAAATGGGAGCTGTATATCCCTCATGAATTAGCTTATGGTGAGCGTGGTGCAGGTGCATCAATTCCACCATTTAGCACACTCGTTTTTGAAGTTGAGCTGTTAGAAATCTTATAAGAATAGCGGTTTTAATCACTATTTGAATTGATGCCTTGGTGTTTTTATTCACTAAGGCATTTTTTATGGCGTAAATTTTACACACTTGCTACTCTTGCTGTAAAGGTCAACGGGAGAGAGGTGAATAACATGCTACAACAAATTTGCGAACTTGCTCAAGAAGCGGGTTATGCCATTATGGAAACCTACAATGCGCAAGAACCGTTGCGGGTTGATCATAAAAGTGACAACTCCCCTGTCACGGAGGCGGATATTGCCGCACACCATATTATTGCAGCTGGCCTCACCCGCATTGCCCCTGATATTCCACAACTTTCTGAAGAAGATCCTCCGGAGTGGTCAGTAAGACAGCACTGGCAACGCTATTGGTTGATTGACCCTCTTGATGGCACCAAAGAATTTATTAACCGCAATGGGGATTTTACCGTTAACATTGCGTTAATTGAAAATGGGGTACCCGTTATGGGGGTCGTGTATGCTCCTGCAAAAGGGTTGCTTTATTATGCAGAGGGAAACCAAGCGTGGAAAGAAGAAGGCGGTCATAAGCAGCAAATCCATGTGTATGATGGAAAACCTCCTGTCATTGTGATAAGCCGTTCTCATCAAGACAGCGAGTTAATGGATTACTTGGCGCAAATGGGGGAGCATACGACCGTAGAAATTGGTTCATCACTGAAATTCTGCTTTGTCGCGGACGGAAAAGCGCAGCTTTACCCACGTTTTGGACCGACGAATATTTGGGATACTGCAGCGGGTCATGCGATTGCGATTGGGGCAGGTGCGAAAGTGGTTGATTGGAATGGAAAAACTTTAGACTATACACCGAGAGAGTCATTTTTGAACCCTGGCTTTCGAGTGATTTTATTCTAATAATCAGATAAGGTTGGGAAGTCATTTCCCAACCTTATCTGTAGCTAATTATCTAATTGCAGCACTTTAGCGGTTGCAGTACGAATATCTAAACACGCTTTTGCGTCCTGTTTTAAATCAATACCATAAGTTGGAATAATGTCTTTTAACTTAGTTTCCCAGCCATCCGCTTTAAGTTGATTGGCAAAACAATCTTTTAGGACATTTAGCGCAATAAAGGCGGCGGTTGATGCCCCTGGCGAGGCTCCCATCAATACAGTAAATGACTTATCTGCACTGGTAATCAGCTCGGTACCAAATTCTAAAATACCTTTTTTATCATGATCAGGTTTGATAATTTGCACACGCTGGCCTGCAACGACTTCTTTCCAATCCTCATGTTGTGCATCTGGGTAAAATTTTTGCAGTGTGGCAAATTGGTGTGCAGAGGTTTGCAGCACTTGCCCGACAAGGTACTCAGCTAACGACCAATTATCTTTTGCGATAGCCAGCATCGGCTCAATATTATTGAGGCGAATAGATTCAAACAGGTCTAAATAAGAGCCGTGTTTTAAAAATTTACTGGAAAAGCCTGCATATGGGCCAAACAGTAAGGAGCGTTTGCCGCCAATAATACGAGTATCTAAATGTGGAACTGACATCGGTGGAGAACCTTTGTCTGCTTTGCCATACACTTTTGCATGGTGCCTTGCAGCCACTTTTTCATCATCGCAACGTAGCCAAATTCCACTGACAGGGAAGCCGCCATAGCCTTTTCCTTCAGGAATACCTGATTTTTGCAGTAATTCAATAGCACGTCCTCCTGCACCGACAAACACAAATTTTGCGGATGTGACGTGTTTTTCATGGGTCAATAAATTTTTGACTTCCACATTCCAGCGACCATCAGAGGTTTGAGTGACATCAACGACTTCATGTTTATAGTGAAGAGTAAAACCAGACTGTTCGCTGAGTTGTGCCATTAATAAATGCGTCAATGCACCATAATCGACGTCTGCCCCTGTAACTACACGGGTGACAGCAATATTTTTGTCATCGTCACGACCTTCCATCAACAACGGTGCCCAATCATTAATTTGTTTTGGGTCATCACTGTATTCCATGTTGTGGTAGCAGTGGTGAGCTGACATTTGCTTAAAGCGTTGTTGTAAGAATTTGACATTGTCGGCGCCCCAAACAAAGCTCATATGGGGGCAAGGGTGAATAAAATCGCGTGGATTTTTAATTTTTCCTTTCGTGACAAGGTATGACCATAACTGGCGAGATAAATCGAATTCTGTATTAACTTCAAGGGCTTTGCTGATATCGACCGTGCCATCAGGATTCGGCGGGGTGTAGTTCATTTCACAGTTTGCAGCGTGGCCTGTTCCTGCGTTATTCCACGGATGTGAACTTTCTTGTGCACAATCATTTAAGCGTTCAAAAACCGTAACCGTCAGTGATGGGTCGAGTTCTTTTAATAAAGTACCGAGTGTCGCACTCATAATCCCTGCACCGATCAGCGCAATATCAACGTTTTCTGCTATAGGTTTAGTCATAAAAAAGCCTCTATTTTTTGGTCGGTATGAAGCACAGATCAGTGCCTTCTTGATAGACAACATAAGCACGTCGCCATGGGTCGTCACCGATCAATCGCCACTTATGGCCTGTTCCAGTATTATCCTGTGCGAGTAAAATATCACCTGGATTAATGATAAATTTTGAACCATCTTTGGTTTCAAATTCTAAGGTGCCAGTGAGGGTGATCACATAACGAGGGACAGGATCTTTATGCCAATCCCAAGATCCACCTGAGACAGTTTCACGGAAAGTCAGTTCGCTGACTGAAATGGCTGGGGTTTGACTATCTCCACGGGCAACACTATCCAGTTCCAGTGTGCCTTCTTCAAACAGGGAATTTCCATCTTCACCTGTCCACATACGAACACAACGTATCATCTTATTTAGCTCCTTAATGAAAATGGTATGACTTGAAATTAATTTAGATTCATTAGTGATAAAATTAGGGTTCGTAAAATGACAATATTAAAACGGCGAAAATATATAATGTTTTTAATTTAAGGTTTTTTAAGTGGCAGGTCAAAGTTAAAGTGTCTTTATTTATAGTAAAGATGGAATGTTTGTATTTAATTGAATTATAAGGTTTATTTTTCTCTTGTTTTGATTGTCGTTTATTGATTGGCGTGAGCCAAATACCTCTTTTAATGAAGGAAATAAATAATTAGGTTGTTAAAATAGAGAATATAAAATAAAACTCACCGTAATGTAGTTCAATTACAGTGAGTCGATAAAATAATTAGCTTTTAAGAATTGAATTTAAGGCGAGGTGCTGTATTAACATAATTGTCTTACCATCGACGATTTCTCCTGTTTTGATAGCTTCGAGTGCTTTAGGGAATGGCCACTCTAATACTTCAATATCTTCGCCCTCTTCTACCAGCCCTCCGCCTGCATTGCTACGGTTATTATCGTTATACTCGGCGATATAAAAATGCAGTTTTTCTGTGACAGAGCCTGGACTCATAAAGGCTTCAAAGACTTTTTCCAGTTTATCAACTTTAAAGCCCGTTTCTTCTTCTGCTTCGGCAATAATACGTGCATCTGGAGAGGCATTTTCAAGTAAGCCTGCGGCAGCTTCGATTAAAAATTTCGGGTAGCCACTGACATACATCGGCATACGGAATTGGCGGATGAGAATAATGCTGTTTTTAATTTTGTTGTATAACAAAATAACGGCGCCGTTTCCTCTGTCATACACTTCGCGTTCTTGTTGTTGCCAACTTCCATCGCGTCTTTGTAATTCATAGGTGTATTTTTTTAAAATATACCAATTATCTGAAAGGAGTCTTTCTTGAATATTACGCAGTTTCGGTTGTTTAACAGTCATTGTATAGCCTTAGCGACAATTGTATTTAAGGCTAATTTAGCACTGTTAAAAATAGCAAGAAATAAGATTTTGAGGAAAGCCAGCTTTTTGCTAAGGGCTGAAAGCTGGCGATATAACTGGTGAGCTCAATTATTTGATTAACTGGATTTGTTTAACTTCAACTTCCCTTGAGTTCCAATCCTTATCGATTTTACCGCGAATTTCGATTTTATCTTTTGGCGTGACATTAATGCCATTCCAGCGTTTTTCGCTGATCTCAAGGTTAATGGTGCCTGTACCGTCAGTGAATTCATAATGTTTATGATCAAGCTGTTTAACAATATTACCGCGTAGGATAACCCAGCTATCATCTGACATATCAAGTGCTTTTGCGACAGTCATTTCCCCGCTATTTGGGCCAATAAAGCCACCTGCTTGGGTATTCTGTGTGGCTGTATTGGCAACAGCACCTGGGCCATCAAAACCGCCATTAGCAGCAAAAACAGGTGCAGAAGCAAGAGCGGCAACTAAAGCAATTAAAGGTAATTTTTTCATCGTCGTTATCTCCAAATAAAGCATTAACTGGTTCGTATGGAGGGTATTAAAGCAGGTAAATCTTAACAGGATCTTAAGAAATTCTCATAATGCATTATATTTTTAATTTGCTTAATAATAGCTAGTCATCTTATTGCGTATGGGATAAATATAATAATATTCCGATATGGGGGAATTATGCGTATTTTATTAATTGAAGATGACAGACTCATTGGTGACGGGCTAAAAGTCGGTTTAACGCAGCTTGGGTTTACGGTTGACTGGTTTATGGACGGTAAACAGGGGCAACTTGCGTTATTTGATGCGCCTTATGATGCAGTCGTTCTGGATTTATCCCTACCAAATATTGATGGTATGGATATTTTAAAGTACTGGCGTACAGAAGGGCGGGATGAACCCGTGTTAATTCTGACCGCGCGAGATGCCCTTGACCAACGAATTCAAGGCTTGCAACAAGGTGCAGATGATTACCTATGCAAACCTTTCGCATTGATGGAGGTGATGGCGCGTTTGCAAGCATTGATCCGCCGTAGAAGTGGACAACTCACTCCCAAACTTAGCCATGGTGTGGTTGAAATGGACCCTGTTGCGATGACAGTGACGGTGAATGGCGAATCCGTTCAACTCAAAGGCAAGGAACTGGCGTTATTGTCCCTCTTTTTACACAATCCAAACAAAGTGTTGTCCCGCGCGTTGATTGAAGAAAAGCTTTATAACTGGGATGAGGAAGTATCGAGTAATTCCGTCGAGGTACATATTCATCATTTAAGGCGCAAATTGGGGAATAAGTTTATTCGAACAATTCACGGTGTCGGTTATCGATTAGGTGATAATGAACAATGAAAACGTTTAGTTTGCGGCTAAAACTCACCTTAACATTATTATTTCTTGCGTTGCTGACGTGGGGAGTTGCCAGCTCGTTAGCATGGTACCAAACCTATAAAACAATCAATGAGTTATTTGATACACAGCAGATGGCTTTTGCCAAGCGGTTATCGGTATTGCCTTCAGATCTTGAGTTAACGAAACCCTCACTAACCAAAACAAAAAAATTATTACGGAAGAACCGCGGGTCTCAAGACGATGATGCGCTGGCGTTTGCTGTGTTTACTCCTGAAGGGGAACAGGTGCTCAATGATGGCGATAATGGTCGTGATATTAGTTTTGAGTTCACACGAGAAGGTTTTTCAGATGGCATGATGAAGGGGAGTGATGACCCTTGGCGATTTGTCTGGTTAAAATCTCAGGATGGACAATATGTGATTGCAGTAGGGCAAGAGTGGGAATATCGCCAAGAGATGGCGACAGATATTATGGTTGCCCAATTTATGCCATGGTTAGTGGCATTACCTGCGATGTTATTGATATTTTTATGGTTATTAACTCGTGCTTTGCGCCCGCTTAAAGATGTTGCCAACCAGTTGTATCGTCGAAAGCCCAATGAGCTAACACCAATACAAGTGACACGGATCCCCAGTGAGGCGAGGCCTATTATCGACTCAGTGAATGGGTTGTTTGGTCGCATTAACCAAATGTTTATGCGCGAACGGCAATTTACGTCTGATGCAGCCCATGAGTTACGTAGCCCTCTTGCTGCGTTAAAAGTACAGGCAGAAGTTGTTCAAATTGCAGGAGATAACCGTGAAATACGTCGTCATGCTGTTGAAAATTTAACGGAAGGTATTGATAGAGCCACTCGGCTTGTCGACCAATTGCTGACCTTATCACGATTAGAATCTTCTGCGCAGCTAGAAGATGCCAATGAACTTACGTGGGAGGCATTAATTAACGCGGCAGTGAAAGAGATTGAGCCAGATGCGATGCGCCACGAAACTCACATTATTCAAACAGTTGTTTCAACGCCAAAGCCTTTTCAAGGGCAAGCACTGCTCCTGAGCGTGTTATTACGCAATTTACTTCATAATGCCATTCGTTATGGTAAAGAAAAAGGCGAAGTTAAACTTTCATTATATGCGGATCGCCTTGAAATCCAAGATGATGGTGAGGGTGTAACCCCAGATGTGTTACAGCGTTTAGGGGAGCGTTTTTATCGCCCGCCAGGGCAAGAAAAAACAGGAAGCGGGCTGGGATTGTCTATTGTTAAGCGCATTGCTGAGCTGCATAATCTGCACGTTATTTTCACCCATAGTGAACTGGGTGGTTTCTGTGTCAAAATTCGTTGGGCACACTAAAATACCCTTAGTTAGAGTGATTGATTATTAGCAAAATGAAAATAATTATGCATATTTACTATAAGGGCATTTTAGAATAACTCACTATTTTTGAAAAATACCATGATAAGTTAATCCCTTCATTTATCTGGGCTAAGTGAAGGGATTAATTGCGCGACTATTTTAAAGCGGAAATGAGTAAGCCAATGACTTTCTCAATTTCTTGCGAATTTAACTCACCATCTTTGAAAAATAGCACTTTTCCTTGGTTATCCAATAGGATAATCGCAGAACTTTCAGGTTTTAATCCCCATGCTGTTTTGACTACACCATCGCTATCGACAATAAATTGAGAATAGGGAAACTCTTTTTTGCTGTCTTCGACACTGTTTTTAACGAAAACGCCCGTTCCAAAAATTGCATCATCCGTATTAATAATCGTCGTGGTTTGATAGGTATCGTGCGGAAATCTAGCATTTTTAATGGCTTCGATGAGAGGTGCGTTGAGTTCTTTTGCGGATGAACGCCCAGCAATATGCTGAATAGTGCGCACTTTACCCACTAATTGCTGGCTTTTCCATGGCTGGTAATCGAGTTTGTTTTCTTTATTAAGAATTAGTTCGCCTTTATCTGTGACTGAAACTGCAGGAACAGATTGATTTATTTGAATATTAGCAGCTGCCGCTAGCGTGGATAAGCTGAGTAAGCAAATGGAAATGAAGACGTTTTTAAACATAAAAGCCCCTTGAATTGTAATGTGGTTTGAGCCCGAAGATTATTTTTCTTCGTGTATTTATAGCATAGCTCATCGGATGAGTTTCAATGTGAAATTTAACAATTTTTTAAAATTCAGAATAAATACACCGTTTAAAGGGGATTTAACAGTTATTTGACAGTGTCATGTTATGTCAGCAAATTGAATAAAACTGCAATTTTAGAACCAAAGTCGAAATTTCTGGTCTATGATTATTGTACGGTATGCATTATGAGATGCCGTACGTAAGAACAAAGGGGAGGAAAAGTTCTAATGAAAATTTTTAACCGTTATAACCCATCTAAAATTGCTCTTTATGTTAAAACACTTTTCAGTGGTCGGCTCTATATAAAGGATTTTGGGGCATTCGAGTTTAATTATGGGAAGATTTTACCGCCAAAAGTCAGTGATAAACGCCATTACAGTGTGATGAGTGAGGTTAACAAACACGTTTTATTACTACAGGCTGAATTAGGATAGGTTAATCAATATTGTTTATTGATTAACAAAGCGCCACAGAAGGTGGCGCATTGAAAGAAACGGCTTCGCGAGTAAGCACTAGTGGCCAGTATTTTTTGTTTGCTGTTTTGCGTCAGCCGTTTCAATGGCACTTTTTCCTGGCTGTACAACGACGGGGGAAGGGGTAGAAGTAATCCGTGTGACAAGCAACTGGTCAATTTTGTAGTTGTCGATATCCACCACTTCAAACTTATAGCCTGCGTATTTCACGTAATCCGTACGTTTTGGCATTCTTCTCAAACGGTACATCATAAAACCAGCGATAGTTTCATAATTACTAAAGTCTGGAAAATCATCAATATCTAAAATACGTTGTACATCTTCGATAGGGGTTCCCCCATCGACTAGCCACGAGTTTTCATCACGAACGACGATTTGTTCTTCCTGTCCTGATCCGACTAAATCCCCCATTAGGGTAATCATAACGTCATTGATGGTAATGACCCCCATCACTAAGGCATATTCGTTGAGAATAACAGCAAAATCGACACCGTTATTTTTAAAGGCTTCTAGTGTATCTGATAGCGAGAGTGTATCTGGCACCATCAGAGTGCTACGGATATGTACGCCATCATTTAAGTTTAAACTTTGCCCATTCAGTACACGATTAAGTAACTCTTTGGAATCGACATAACCAATAACATGGTCAATATCCCCTTCACAAACGAGGAACTTTGAATGTGGCTGAGTGGAAATTTTATGTTTAATACTGTCTTCAGTTTCGTTTTTATCGAAGTAAATAATGCTTTCACGCGGTGTCATTGCCGATGGTACGGTGCGCGATTCTAATTCGAACACATTTTCAATTAATTCATGCTCTTGTTTACGCAAAACACCTGCAACGGCACCCGCTTCTACCACCGCAAAAATATCATCAGAAGTAATATCTTCATTACGTGCGATAGGTAGTTTGAATAGTTTAAAAAATAGGTTAGCTAGGCCATTAAAGAACCAAACAAGGGGGCTTAATACCACTAAACAAAAGCGCATTGGATTAACAATGCGGATTGCGATGGCTTCTGGTTTCACCATACCAACGCGTTTTGGGGTTAAATCAGCCACTAAGATAAATAGGCTGGTCACGATAGTAAATGAGAGGACAAAGGCAATTTTTTGTGCCCACTCAGGGGATAAAAACTGAATGAAAACATCATATAAAGCAGGGGAAAATGCAGACTCGCCAACAATACCAGCAAGGATGGCAACTGCATTTAAGCCAATTTGCACCACGGTAAAAAACATACCAGGCATTTCTTGTAATTTCAGAACACGAGCCGCATTAATGTTACCTTCATCGGCCATTAACTTGAGTTTTATACGGCGGGAAGCAGCCAGTGAAATTTCTGACAAAGAGAAAAATGCGCTAATAGCACATAATAAAAGGACGATCAGTAAACTGTTGAGCATAAGTTATCCAGCCTTTCAAAGGGTGAATTTATAAAATTCAGAAATCTTTAAAGGCATAGTCTCGAATATTAAAATATATTGAGTAAGCAAATATACGGTGCGCGACATGCGCAAATTGTTGATATGTGTCGTTAGTATAGATGGCTGGCGAGATATTCGTCAATATTCTTCATTCTTCGCGCTGTAGGGGGGGTTGGCTTCTCTCAGCTACTCGGGTCACATACTTGTGTATGCTCCCCGAGATATCTTCGTTTGCCGCCGACCTACAGCACGAATAATTTTGAATATATTTATTGTTGCGGCATTAATTAAAGAATAAATAAAAGATAAATCAGTTATGTGCTAAATAGTTAAAGACGGTGGCATGCAAACACCGATACCGCCTAAGCCACAATAACCATTTGGATTTTTATACAGATACTGCTGGTGGTAATCCTCAGCGAAATAAAAGGTTTCCAATGGCGTGATTTCTGTAGTGATTGGGCGAATATCGTTTTGTGCCTTCATGGCTTCTTGGTAGGCCTGCAACGTTTTCATCGCTTGCTGGTCTTGTTCTTCTGTTAATGTATAAATGCCTGAACGGTACTGGCTACCGATATCGCCCCCTTGGCGCATGCCTTGGGCGGGGTCGTGGTTTTCCCAAAATAGCGTTAATAGTTGAGCGTAACTGATAACTTGTGGATCAAAAACAACGCGTACAGCTTCTGCGTGGCCTGTTCGGCCTGAACAAACTTCTTCATAGGTTGGGTTAGGTGTCACCCCCCCGCAATAGCCTGCAGAGGTCGTGTAAACCCCCGGTTGCTGCCAAAATAATCGTTCTACTCCCCAAAAACAACCCATTGCAAAATAAGCTATTTCCATATTCTTAGGAATAATCTCAATCGAATGATGGCTAACAGCGTGATATGGTGAATAAGAAAGTGCGCTGGTTCTGCCATGCAGAGGCTGTGAAATATTTGCAGAGTGAAATTTATTAAAAGGCATAATGATTCCTATTGGTCTTGACCACACAAATAAGCTAAAAATTAGGATAAAAACTTGTGTCTCGCGCTAATTTTACTCAAAATAAATTGATATGAAGCCTTTAGTCAATCTTTTTACCACCTTAGGAGCAGGCGTGTCGAAATACCCTCTAATCTGTTTTCTCTGCTTAACTGCGGCTGTGCCAGTGGTATATGCAGCTAATCTTCGCCTTAATATAGAAGGACTTGAAGGACAACTGAATCAAAACGTTCGAGTACAGCTTTCTAATATATCCCAAGACGAAGTGGTGCCCAATGGCCGTTTTCGAGCGCGTGTCGAGAAAGCAATTCAGGAAGGTTTAAAGCCGCTGGGTTATTACGAACCGACTGTTGAATTTAGTTATGAAGAAAAAACACCGCCCGCACGCTCGATATTAACCGCAAAGGTGAATCCAGGTGAGCCTATCTTACTGAAAGGCGTGAAGGTCGAACTTCAAGGTGGGGCAAAAACAGATCCAGATTTTAAAGAGATGGTGTGGAAATTCACACCAAGGCTCGATATCGTGCAAAACGATGGTCACTATGAAGATTTTAAAGGCCGCTTTAGTAGTTTAGCGATTCGTAAAGGCTATTTCGACGCAGTGATGGAAAAGAGCCAGCTAGGGATTTCCCTCGATCACCATGCCGCATATTGGGATTTTGATTTTAATAGTGGCGAACGTTATCGGTTTGGCTCTATTTCTTATCAAGGTTCGCAAATTCGCTCAGATTACCTCAATAACCTCGCACCCTTTAAAGAAGGGGAATATTACACGTCAGAGCAACTTGCTGAGTTTAACCGTCGCTTAGCGGAAACAGGTTGGTTTTCTTCGGCGATTGTGACGCCAAATATTGCTAAAGCACGCGATGATGGTTCAGATGTATTGCCAATGGAAGGGGTTATGGTGCCTCGAGCGAGGAACTTTATCGAGCTTGGTGGCGGCTATGCAACGGACGTTGGGCCTCGCGTGAAAGCGACATGGAATAAACCGTGGGTTAATTCACGAGGCCAAAGTTTAACGTCAAGTATCAGCTTGTCCCAGCCTGAGCAATTGATTGATGCTAGCTATAAAATTCCCTTAAAAGCCAATCCACTTGAGCAATATTATGCAGTGCAAGGTGGCTTTAAACGTACGGATTTGAATGATACCCAAGCGAATACGACGACGCTGAATGTATCTCGTAACTGGGAGTATTCATCGGGTTGGCAGTATGGCGTGAATATGCGCTGGATGCTGAGTAACTTTACTCAAGCTAACGTCACTAATACCACCATGCTGTTATATCCAGGCGCTTATGTTAGTCGCATTCGTCAGCGGGGTGGTGTTATGCCGACGTGGGGCGATAGCCAGCGTTATTCCATTGATTACTCAAATAAAATTTGGGGTTCTGATATCGACTTTGCAGTTTTACAAGCCAAAAATGTGTGGATCAGAACGCCGTGGGAGGGCCACCGTTTCGTTGTGCGTGGTAATGTAGGTTGGATTGAAACCAATGACTTTGACAAAGTGCCACCTGACTTACGTTTCTTCGCAGGGGGGGATGGTAGTGTTCGTGGTTATGGTTACCAAAAAATCTCACCAGAGGATAGTCGCGGTAAGCTCACAGGGGCATCAAAGCTAGTCGTTGGGTCAATTGAATACCAATATAATTTTACGGGAAACTGGTGGGGGGCGACCTTCGTGGATAGCGGCGAAGCCGTCAATGACATTAAAACCAGTGACTTCAAAACGGGGGCTGGTGTTGGTGTGCGTTGGGTTTCTCCTGTTGGGCCGATTAAATTTGACCTCGCAACACCGATTGGCGACTCCAATAATGACAAAATACAGTTTTACATCGGCTTGGGGACAGAATTATGAGGTGGTTGAAGTGGTTAAAATGGGTCAGTCTTGCCATTTTATTCATTCTGGTTCTGGTGATTGGTGCGCTTAGCTGGGTAATTGGCACAAAATCAGGTTTTCACTTTGCCTTAAATTCGGTAACACGCTTTGTCCCTGAATTAACTATTGATGGCATTGATGGTGATATTCGTGACCTCACCTTAACGGGTGTGAAATACCAAATGCCGGGTATAGATGTGAATGCAGGGAAACTGCATTTGGCCGTGAAACTAGGGTGTTTGACTAGTCGTGAACTGTGTATTAACACATTAGGTACGGAAAATGTCACGGTTAACGTTGATACCTCACAGCTTCCGCCATCGGAAGAGACTCCGCCTTCTGAGCCGTTGACAGAGCTAAAAGCGCCTTTAACTATCCGTTTAAGTCAGCTGTCATTTGTGGAAACGCATGTCATTGTGGATGGCATGGCTATCGATTTAGCAAAATTTACCACTGGGGCAACATGGGAAGGGAAGGCGATTACCCTCGCTCCAACGGATATTATTAATCTGGCAATTAATATTCCTGAAAGCTCGGATGTGAAGCCTGAAGAAGAAAAACAGCCAGACTTGACACCAATCAATGAGCAAAAATCCCTTGCGGATGAGCTTAAGGCGTTATTTTCGAAGCCATTACTAGCCGAATTACCAGAAGTTATTCTCCCTGTTGATTTAAATGTGGAAGGGATTAATGCCTCGAATTTCCAATTAACGGGCAGTACTGACGTTAAAATCAACCAATTGCACCTCAGTTTATCCAATCAAGGGCAGCAAGTATTGGTTAAACAGCTCAAAGTGGATGCGCCGCAAGGCAATGTGTCGTTATCGGGTACTGCAACGCTGCAAGATAAATGGCCAGTTTCATTGTCGGTTATTGGGGAAAGTCGTTTAGATGATTTGGATGGGCAGAAAGTCGATTTATCCCTTAAAGGTGGGTTGATTGATGAATTGAAATTGGCACTTAATTTACAAGGGCCAATTAATGCTACGCTTGATGCAGAAACTGACTTATCCCAAGCAGATTTGCCAATTTTACTCACCCTTGAAAGCGATAAACTTGCGTGGCCGTTAGTTGGGGATGCGCAATATCAATTAGATGGCACGCGCCTGCGTTTAAACGGTCGTCCATCAGCTTATGATTTGTCGTTGCGTTCTGCAATCACGGGGCAAGATTTACCCCCATCGACCTTGATGCTAGATGCAAAAGGTAACGAAGCGCAAATCAATTTAACGCGTTTACGCCTTGCCGCGTTGCAAGGAAATGCGGATATCACGGGTGTTGCTGATTGGAGCAAAGCCATTAGCTGGAATGCAATACTGACTTTGTCTGGGATCAATACAGCAAAACAGTATCCAGAATGGCCTGCAAAAGTGGACGGTAAGATTGCTACCCGTGGTAGTTTATACGGCGGTAGTTGGCAGTTAGATATCCCTGAAATTATGCTCGATGGTAATGTTAAAAATAACTTACTCAAAGCCCGTGGGCAGGCGAAAGGTAATGCCGCAGGCCAATGGGATATCCCTCATTTTAATTTAGCCTTAGGCAAGAATAATGTAGACGTTAAGGGCTCTCTTGCCGAGAAATGGAACCTTGATGCCAAAATTAGTGCGCCCGCACTAAACGGGTTATTGCCAGGGCTTGGTGGCGTGATTGCAGGGGATGTGAAATTACGCGGTAATTTACAAACGCCAGAAGCGTTGGTTGACCTGACTGCACGAGGCGTGAAATGGCAAAATGATCTCGCTATCGAAAATGTTGCTATCAAAGGTAATGTTGCGACTGGTGAGCAAATCAAAGGGGATTTATCTGTTGTTTTACGTCAGTTAAGACAAGGGGATTTAGTCGTTAGCAACTTGACGTTAGATGCCAAAGGTAGCGAAAAACAGCATACCCTGAAATTAAATATGAAAGGTGAACCTGTTTCTGGCCAGTTAGCATTAGCGGGTGGGTTTGATCGCCAAACTGAGGTGTGGAAAGGCACGTTATCAAATACGTTATTTGATACGGTGGTTGGCGAATGGCGCTTAAACCAAGCTATGTCACTCAATTATGCAAACCAAACGCAAGAAGTGACGATTGGCAGCCATTGCTGGGTAAATCCAAACGCGCGTTTGTGTGTGCCAAAACCTATTAAAGCAGGAAAAAGCGGCAGTGCGGACATTGTGTTAGAGCGTTTCGACTTAGCAATGATAAAACCGTTTATGCCAAAAGATACCCGTGTTAGCGGTGTGTTCAGTGGTAAAGCGAACGCGAGCTGGAAAGCGGATGGTAGCATGCCGCAAGTGCAGGTCGATCTACGTGGCAATGATGTGAAAGCGACCCAGTTTGTTGAAGGAACGCGTTTACCCATCGCATTCGATACGTTAACTCTCAGCGCCGCCTTGAAAAATGGTAAAGCAGACCTTAATTGGTTATTTGGCCTCGCCAATAACGGGCAGATGCGCGGAAACTTGCAAGTTTCAGATATTGAAAAACGCCGTTTGTTATCGGGAAATGTTGAAATCAACTCGATTACCTTGGATTTAATCAAACCGTTACTTGGTCAAAAAGAAGTGGCGAATGGCCGTTTAAATGCAAACCTTCGTTTAGGTGGTTCAGCGAATAACCCGCTGTTAAATGGGAACTTATCACTTTCTAGCTTAGAAATTAAATCTGCTATGATCCCGTTTGATATTAAAAGCGGTCATTTAGGCATTAATTTCAATGGCACGAGTTCGGTAATGAATGGGCAGATCAATACCCCTGAAGGGTATCTGAACATTGATGGTGATGCGGATTGGCGAAATATCAATGCGTGGCGTGCGAAAGTCATGGCGCGCGGGAACAACCTGCGTGTGTCCATGCCACCGATGATTAAAATTGATGTGCAACCTGATATTGTGTTTAATGCTTCGCCATCGCTCTTAACGTTAAGTGGTTCTGTGACTATTCCATGGGCAAGAATTACGGTTCAAGAGCTGCCTGAGTCAGCAGTTAGTGCGTCTTCTGATGTGGTGATGTTGGATAACAACTTGCAGCCGATAGAAGAAAAAGCGCCTTCTATTCCGATTCAAACCAATTTAGATATTAAAATTGGTAATGATGTACAGCTAGATGCATTTGGTCTAAAAGCGCGGTTAACGGGCTTACTGAAGGTATTGCAGAATAAGCAAGGGCTCAGCTTGAATGGGCAGATTGACATTCCTGCGGGGCGTTTCCGTGCTTATGGTCAGGACTTAATTGTCCGTAAAGGGCAAATTCAGTTCTCAGGACCTGCGGATCAACCGTTCTTAAATTTAGAGGCGATTCGTAATCCAGAGAACACGGCAGATGATGTTATTGCAGGTGTTAAGGTCACAGGGCTTGCAGACAAACCGAAAGTCGAGATATTCTCTGAGCCAGCCAAGACACAACAAGAAGCGCTTTCCTATCTGTTAAGAGGGGAAGGCTTAGAAAGTGGTGACGCAAATGGCTCCCAAATGACATCGATGATTATCGGCTTAGGTGTGGCTCAAAGTGGGCAACTGGTAGGTAAGATAGGTGAAACATTCGGGGTTTCTGATCTGGCACTCGATACTCAAGGTGTGGGCGATGGTTCCCAAGTTGTGGTGAGCGGTAAGATAACCAATGATTTACAAGTGAAGTATGGAGTTGGTATCTTTGACTCATTGGCAACCTTGACCTTACGCTATCGGTTAATGCCAAAATTGTATTTAGAAGCTGTGTCTGGTGTGAACCAGGCCTTGGATCTCCTTTACCAATTTGAGTTTTAGATTATGCGTGTAATTGTTTATGGCAGCTTAAGACAAAAGCAAGGAAATCATCACTGGATGACTTATGCTCAATTGTTAGGCGAGCACAAGCTAGAAGGCTATGAACTGTATGATCTTGGATTTTATCCCGCTGTGGTGAAAGGCGATGGAGCCATTGAGTGCGAAGTGTACCGCATCAACCCATCGATTTTGACCGAGCTAGATGAGCTAAAGAAAAACTCCCAGGATTATGTAAGAGAGTTGATCCCAACGCCATATGGCAACGCTTGGATTTATCTGTATAAGCATTCGGTTGATGGCTTGCGCCAAATTAAAAGCGGCGACTGGCTCAAACGTGATGAAGAAAAATAACCACACACTATTTTGTTGAGTGGACAATGTGCAGTACGCCGGCAATATTGCCGGCGTTTTTACATTTAAAGGCATAAAAAAAGCTCTGGGGTTAACCAGAGCCTTCAATAATATTTCCTGAAGGGGAAAATTATTTTTTCGCAGCGCGCTCGAAAGAGGCGATAATTTCCGCTTTAGCAGCTTCTGCGTTATCCCAACCATCAACTTTAACCCACTTACCTTTTTCTAAATCTTTGTAATGTTCAAAGAAGTGAGTGATTTGTGCTTTCAGTAACTCAGGGATATCGTTCACATCTTTAATGTGGTCGTATTCTTTGCTCAGTTTAGTGTGTGGAACAGCCACTAATTTCGCATCTTCACCTGATTCATCGGTCATTTTCAGGACGCCAACTGGGCGACAACGAATAACAGAACCAGGTTGTAATGGGTATGGTGTTGGGACTAACACGTCAACTGGGTCGCCATCTAAAGACAGTGTGTTGTTGATGTAACCGTAGTTGCATGGATAGAACATTGCTGTTGACATGAAACGGTCTACAAACAGCGCGCCAGATTCTTTATCAACTTCGTATTTGATAGGATCTGCGTTAGCTGGAATTTCGATGATAACGTAGATATCTTCTGGCAGATCTTTACCTGCCGGTACATTGTTCAGGCCCATTTAAATGTATCCTTTGTGTGAATAATGAATTTACCCGTTTACTATTAACGTACTGATTAAATAGTGTTAGTTATCGACTTTCAAGCCGCTCACATTTTCGGGTAGATAGCGTGGGGGACATTATAGCCGCAAAAAGGGGAAAAACTCACTAGTTGGCGAAAAAAAGGGACAAAAAAGGCGGGAAATCCCGCCTGAGCATTAGTGAATTAGATTATTCAGCGTCTGGGAAGTCACGCATGAATGATTCAGCTTTTTCCACCATAGATTCGGTTCCGACGAAGAACGGAGCACGTTGGTGTAATTCACTTGGAATAATATCTAAAATACGGTTCGCACCATCGCTTGCTTTACCGCCAGCTTGTTCAGCTAAGAATGCAATTGGATTGCACTCATACAGTAGGCGCAGTTTTCCATTTGGGTGACTTGCTGTGCTTGGGTAGATATAGATACCCCCTTTGAGCAAATTACGGTGGAAGTCTGCCACTAAAGAGCCAATATAGCGCGTGGTATAAGGGCGGTTAGTTGCTTTATCTTCTTCTTGGCAGTATTTAATGTACTTTTTAACACCCATAGGGAACTTGATATAGTTACCTTCGTTAATGGAGTACATTTTGCCTTCCGATGGGAACATGACTTTCTCATGAGATAAGCAGAATACGCCTAATGATGGGTCGTAAGTAAACGCATGCACACCAACCCCTGTGGTATAAACCAACATAGTTGATGAACCGTAAACAACGTAACCCGCAGCAACTTGGCGGTTACCTGGTTGCAGGAAGTCTGCTTCAGTCACAGGTTGGCCAATTGGTGTAATACGGTGGTAAATTGAGAAAATTGTCCCGACGGAAACGTTTACATCGATATTCGAAGAACCATCTAGTGGGTCCATTAATACGACATATTTTGCGTTTTCTGCTCGGTCTCCTTCGAAAATGACAATTTCGTCTTCTTCTTCAGAGGCGATACCAGCGACTTCTCCGCGTGCTTTTAGGGCCGCTTTCAGTTTTTCGTTTGCATACAGGTCAAGCTTCATCTGGACTTCACCTTGAATATTCGAAACACCATTAGTGCCAAGAATATCGACGAGTCCAGCTTTGTTAATATCACGGTGGATAATTTTAGCGCCCAGTTTAATTGCTGACAGCAGTGACGTCAGCTCACCTGTTGCATGAGGAAAATCTTGTTGCTTTTCGACGATGAATTCGCCTAATGTTTTCATGACGAAGGTCCTGAATAAAATTGACAAAGGTTTTGCGGGACGATTATACCCCGCGCGGGGGAGAGTTTAACTAAATAAAAAAAAGATTAATAGGTTAATGCATTTATAAACCTGCTATTGATGGGTAGAATAGTGACAAACCTCATGCTAATTGGATGAAAAAGAATGCACATACATATTTTAGGTATATGCGGTACCTTTATGGGAAGTTTAGCAATATTGGCGCGATCTTTAGGCCATAAAGTGACGGGATCAGATGCAAATGTTTATCCACCAATGAGCACATTGCTTGAAAATCAAGGCATTGAGCTTATTCAAGGTTATGATCCTGCTCAGCTCGAACCGATCCCAGATATGGTGGTGATTGGCAATGCCATGACGCGTGGTAACCCGTGTGTTGAAGCTGTATTAGAACGAGGTTTACCTTATACTTCAGGCCCTCAATGGTTACATGACCACGTATTACCTGAGCGTTGGGTACTTGCTGTGGCGGGAACACATGGTAAAACCACGACAGCAGGAATGTTAGCGTGGATCTTAGAAGACTGCGGTTATAAGCCAGGCTTCTTAATTGGTGGTGTGCCAGGCAATTTTGATGTGTCCGCTAAACTTGGCGAAAGCCCATTTTTTGTGATTGAAGCCGATGAGTATGATTGTGCATTCTTCGATAAACGCTCAAAATTTGTGCATTACAGTCCAAAAACCTTGGTTTTGAATAACCTTGAGTTCGACCATGCGGATATTTTCGAAAATCTCGAAGCGATTCAAAAACAATTTCATCACCTTGTTCGTATCGTCCCTGCCAGTGGAAAAATCTTTACCCCAGACAATGACAATCATTTAAAACAAGTGATTGGCATGGGGTGTTGGAGTGAGCAAGAGCTGGTGGGCGGTGAACATGGCGAATGGCAAGGGGTGAAGCTAAACCACGATGGTAGCCACTTTGAAGTGTATTTTCAGCAAGAAAAAGTGGGCGAAGTCTCTTGGTCACAAGTGGGTAATCACAATATCCAAAATGGTTTGATGGCGATTGCAGCTGCTCACCATGTTGGTGTACCTGCTAAAGAGGCTTGTATTGCATTGGGTAAATTTATCAATGCACGTCGTCGCCTTGAATTGCGTGGTGTGGAAAATGGTGTCAGCGTTTATGATGATTTTGCGCATCACCCAACCGCAATTTTGGCAACACTCGAAGCGTTGCGTAGCAAAGTGGGTGGGACTTCACGAATTATTGCTGTGTTAGAGCCCCGTTCAAATACCATGAAAATGGGGGTGAATAAAAATGACATTGCGCCTGCTTTAGGCCGTGCAGATGAAGTCTTTTTATTCCAACCAACCAATATTCCGTGGATGGTCACTGACATCGCTGAAAAGTGCGTTCAGCCCGCTCGCTGGAGCGCGGATATTGACACACTGACGAACATGGTGATTGAAGCTGCACAGCCTGGTGACCATATACTTGTTATGAGCAATGGTGGCTTTGAGGGCATCCATGGGAAATTGCTAGCGGGTTTGAAAGCGAAAGCGGAAACTGAAGTAGATGAGTAATTAAGCCTACTGATAATAGTCTAGATAGACCCCAGTGTTCATTAAGATTGCTGGGGTTTTTTAATGTCTGATGTATCGAATGGGCATTGGTCTATCACCCAGCTTAATGTTACTGGGTTATTCATTTCTTTTTTTAGGCTGCCCATATAGCAATCGAGTGAATCGGTAAAAAGATGGAATAAGCACCCTACAGCCACAGCTTTAAGCTTCCAGGATGGCATAAACAGTAAAATGACATAGGCAATCGCGGCCCAAAGGGAATGAAGGGGATGGAAGCCAATGCCACAGCGATCAGGGTCAAAAATAGGGTCTGCTAATAAGTGGTCTAAATCGATAGCCATTGTTGCAATCATAATCAATGCGGCTAACTTCCAATTTTTTCGCCAAAATAGATAGGCGAACAAAATTGGCATCAAAAAATGAAAGCCGTAATGCACAATATTGCGAAAAATTTCGAATAGCACGGTAAAGCCCCTAATCTTTGGCTTAAATAAAAAAGGGAAAGTCGATACTTTCCCCCTTAGTTTGGCATCAAACGATTGATGTCAATTAGAGCTCTTGCTCGAACAACACTAAAATCGCTTCGTATAGCTCTTTCGTCGTGAAGTTATTCGCTGGTGTAGAGAAAATCGTATCATCCCCTGCAATACTCCCTAAAATACCTTCGGCTTTACCTAATGAGTCTAGTAAGCGAGCAATTAATTGAGCTGCGCCTGGGCTAGTTCTAATTACCACAACTGATGGGTTGTAATCGATATCCAAAACGAGGTTTTTCAATGGACTGGTGGCGGTTGGCACACCAGGCTCACTTGGCAAGCAATACACCATTTCCATTTTCGCATTACGAGTGCGAACAGCGCCAAACTTGGTGAGCATTCTGGAAATTTTAGATTGATTAATGTTTTCGTAGCCTTCTTCCTGCAAAGCCGTGACAATTTCAGCCTGAGAGCTAAATTTTTCTTCTTTGAGTAGGGCTTTAAAAGCCTTAACTAAGTCTTCTTGTTTAGACGGAGTACGCATAATTAACCCATTCATCGGCATTAAACTAAGTTGTATTATCCGTAAAAGTGCATTTTTATGCAACAAAATTGCGTTATGATGATTTAATAATCAATGATAATGGCATCTTTTAGGTTTTATGTTGTTTTATTTGCAGCGCTAAAAGTCAATTTATCTTAAATTGTTGGTGTGGAAAATTAGCATAATATATCAATGAATTTAGCTTATTAAAGTTGTAAGTTTATTGTTAATAAAAGGGTTTGTGCTTGAATAATGAACAGTAAAAACAACTTATTGTGCGAAAAGCAATAGTGAGAAAAACTATTTGTTAAAAAAGTGCCCGTTATCTCATTAACAGATAAGGAATTTGTTTAGAATAGGGGGAATTAGTCAACAAATTCTCTAGCGTTAAACTCTCTCTCTATCTGTTAAGAAATTGTTTTTTATACGTAATGCGTTTAGTGCATAACCAAATAAAGTCATATTTTTTTAAAGTACAAATTAAGGAGTTTCAGAATGAAAGTTGCAGTCCTAGGTGCAGCAGGTGGTATCGGTCAGGCTCTCGCCCTTCTTCTCAAAAATCAGCTTCCAGCTGGTTCAGAACTCTCCCTCTACGACATCGCACCCGTTACTCCAGGTGTTGCTGCTGACTTAAGCCACATCCCAACAGACGTTAAAGTGGCTGGTTTTGCTGGTGAAGATGCGAAACCTGCACTGAAAGGTGCGGATATTGTTCTTATCTCTGCGGGTGTTGCACGTAAACCTGGCATGGACCGTTCAGACCTGTTTAACATTAACGCAGGCATCGTTCGTAACCTTGTTCAACAAATCGCAGAAACTTGCCCGAAAGCATTAATTGGTATTATCACTAACCCAGTGAACACAACTGTTGCAATCGCTGCCGAAGTTCTGAAAAAAGCAGGTGTATACGACAAAAACCGTTTATTCGGTGTGACAACATTAGATATCATCCGTTCTAATACTTTTGTTGCGGAATTAAAAGGCAAAAACGTCAACGATATCGAAGTTCCAGTTATCGGTGGTCACTCTGGCGTGACGATCCTGCCTCTGTTATCACAAATTGAAGGTGTAAGCTTCTCTGATGACGAAATCGCAGCATTAACTAAACGTATCCAAAATGCAGGTACTGAAGTAGTTGAAGCAAAAGCTGGTGGCGGATCAGCGACACTGTCTATGGGACAAGCAGCAGCACGTTTAGGTTTATCTTTAATTCGTGGTCTGCAAGGTGAAAGCAACGTGGTTGAGTGTGTTTACACTGAAGGTGAAGGCCAACATGCACGTTTCTTCGCACAACCTGTTGTTTTAGGTAAAAACGGTATCGAAAAACACCTGCCAATTGGCAAATTAAGCGCATTTGAAGAAAAAGCGCTGAAAGACATGTTAGATGTCCTGAAAGCGGATATCGAATTAGGTGAAAAATTTATTAATGGCTAATGCTAATTAATTTTTCCTAATCGAAAAGGTTGAGTTTCTTTTTATAGAACTCAACCTTTTTAATTTCTATGAGACGACTACGAGGCATGCTGTCGCATCCAATGATCCCAGTGTGGATCTGACGGTATTTTTTCCACTAAAAAATCAATAAATGTTCTGATTTTCGGTGAGTGTGTATGAGCTGGGTGATATAACGCATACAGTGCAAATGGTGTCGATTTGGGGTCATAATCCAGCAAGACAGGGATCAGCTCGCCATTTTCAATATAATTGCCTAACATATATGTGGGTAAGCAAACAATGCCCTGGTGGCAACGTGCAGCTTCTAATAAACCTAAGCTACTATTCACCTCAATCATATTATTAATTTCCAAAGGATAAGCGCTACCATCTTTATCCGTCATTCGCCATGTGTCAGGAATATTCGGGTTAATTAAGCAATTATGTAATGCAATATCGGCGGGGGACTGAGGAATACCATAACGCTCAAAATACGTCCGACTACCACAATATACCCAGTTAATGTTGCAAATTTTTCGCAGCGCAAAATTCTCAGGCGGGTGACTAGTAATACGTAATGCAATATCAAAATCCACTTCATTTAAATTAATTAGCTCATCATTAAGGTCAACGGATAAACTGACTTTGGGATTCGTTTCGCGGTATTCACTGTAGATTTGCATTAAATGGCAGACACCAAATGCAATGGAACAGGTGATCTTTAATTGCCCTTGAGCATGTTGGTAGAAACTTGCGGTATTGATCAGAGAGTCATCAAGATCAGCCAATAAGTTTTGCGATCTCTGCAATAAATAGCGCCCGGCATCGGTCAAAATAAAATTTCGGGTTGTTCGTTTTAGCAAGACTACACCCAATTGATCTTCTAGCTGCTGTAGCCCTCGGCTGACGGATGACGGCGTTACATTCAGCTTCTTCGCCGCTAGGCTAAAGCTATTACATTCGACGATTTTGATAAATAACTCTAAATGTCGAAAAATCGCGTAGCTGTCAATTTTTGCTTTGAACGCAAAAGTGTTTTTATTTATTAGCATTGTCCCGCCCTATCAAACCCATTTATTCCAGCATACTATAATTGTGAATTTATCGCAGTTTGCTCGAGCCACACCAGTATTAAAAAACGGCGATAATGAAAAATTAACGCCTACAAATAATGTTGTTCCTAACTTTTTTAATAATTAAATCTATAACGTTGAGGAATAGACTATGTCTAATAGTATTCAGGCAAGTGCAGGTAATCCTATTGATACCAAAAAGATCCCTTTTACAAAATATGATGTAGGTTGGGTGATTTTATGTATAGGGATGGCGATTGGCTCAGGAATTGTATTTATGCCTGTGCAAATTGGTATTAAAGGCATCTGGGTGTTTATTGCCGCAACCATGCTTTCTTATCCAGCCATTTATTGGTTACAAAACTTATATCTTAGAACGCTATCTGAATCTGAAGAATGCAATGATTATGCGAGTGTTATTACGCAATACTTGGGTAAAAATTGGGGGATAGCATTAGGGATAGCTTACTTTTTAATGCTATTGCACGGTATGTTTTCTTATTCATTAGCCGTGACCTTTGACAGCGCCTCGTATATTAAAACCTTTGGATTAACCGAAGGGTTATTATCTGACTCTATTTGGTATGGGTTGATTATTATTTCCGTATTGGTCGCGATAGCGGCGCAAGGAGAGAGGCTACTGTTTAAAGTGTCAGGCCCAATGGTTATTGTGAAATTTGGGATTATTGTGCTGCTTGGTGTTGTCATGGTGCCATATTGGAACTTTGCGAATATCGCTGCCTTTCCTGATTTTCTCCCATTTATGCGAGATGTTTTCTTAACATTACCATTTACGTTGTTTTCTATTTTATTTGTGCAAATTTTGAGCCCAATGAATATTGCTTATCGTAAGTTAGAAAGCGATAAACGCATTGCGACTTACCGTGCAATACGGGCTAACCGCGTTGCCTATATTATTTTAGCCGTCGCCGTATTATTCTTTGCATTTTCGTTTACCTTTTCAATTAGCCATGAACAAGCGGTATCCGCTTTCGAGCAAAATATTTCTGCATTAGCGATTGCTGCGCAGGTGATACCAGGTGCTGTGGTGAAAGTGATGACGGCATTATTGAATATTTTTGCAATCTTAACGGCATTCTTAGGGATTTACTTGGGCTTCCAAGAAGCGATAAAAGGCATTGTGGTGAATATTCTCACTCGATTCATGCCTGAAGAGCGCATTAACCAAACGGTACTGCACTATGGCGTATGCTTAGGCGTGATTATCGCACTGTGGTTCTGGGTTTCAACACGATTCTCAATCCTGTTTTTTATGCAGTTAGGTGGTCCATTGTTTGGTATCGTTTCTTGTTTGATCCCATGTTATCTGGTTTACAAAGTCCCAGCACTGCACAAATTTAAAGGCCCAACAGTGTGGTTTATCATTTTCTTTGGTGTGCTGTTGTGTCTGTCACCATTCTTTAAGTTTTTCGAATAAATAATGATGTTGATGAGAGGATCTCATGAAGAAAAAAGTAGTTTCTGAGTTTCATGTTGATACACAAGTGACCCAGCTTGGAAGAGACCCTGCGAAGCAATCAGGGTTCGTGAATGCCCCAGTTTATCGTGGTTCGACGGTGGTGTTCCCAACGGTTGATGCCTTAATCAACGATAGAGCCGAATTTAACTACGGTACAGCGGGCACGCCAACCATTAAGCAACTTGAACAGGCGTGGTCTGTTCTCGCAGGGGCAGAGGGGACGGTGTTGTCACCGTCAGGATTAGGAGCAATAGTCCTAGCCTTGTTAACGACACTGAAATCGGGTGATCACCTACTGATGCCAGACAGTGTTTATCGGCCAACCCGTAAGTTTTGCCACGGGTTATTGGATAAAATGGGGATTGAGACCACTTATTACGATCCGATGATCGGTACAGAGATTGAAACACTTGTGCAGCCAAATACCAGCACCATTTTTTTAGAGTCTCCAGGTTCTCAAAGTTTTGAAATTCAAGATGTTCCTGCGATTGTTGATGTTGCGAAACGGCATAATATTGCCACCATCATCGATAACACATGGGCTACACCGTTGTTTTTTAAAGCGCATGAACTGGGCTGTGATATTTCACTCGAAGCAGGAACAAAATATTTAGGTGGCCACTCTGATTTGCTGATGGGGATTGTGTCTGCAAATCAAGCATGGTGGCCAAAACTACGTGAAACTTATGACTACATGGCGATGTTGCCTGGAGCGGAAGACTGTTTTCTGGCTTTACGTGGTATGAGAACGTTGCCTATTCGCTTAAAAGAAGCCCAAGAAAGAGCGCTAAATATTGCTCACTGGTTACAGCAACGCCCTGAAGTTATTAGAATTTTACACCCCGCATTTCCTGATTGTCCTGGGCATGAAATATGGAAAAGGGACTTTACAGGGTCATCAGGGTTATTTTCCATCGTGTTAGACCCGAAATACACCCAGACTGATATTGCGAACATGTTAGATGGGCTATCCATTTTTGGTATGGGCTATTCATGGGGTGGCTTTGAAAGCTTAATTATTCCATTTAATTGCGCTGAATACCGTACAGTCACACATTGGGAGCCAGGTGGCCCAACACTGCGACTTCAGATTGGTTTAGAAAATCTGGATGATTTAAAGCAGGATCTGTCTGACGGTTTTGCGCGTATGAAATAATATTTTCTTTATTGAGTAATGATAAAAAGATAAAGCCGTGGATCAATAAAGTTATTATTCACGGCTTTATAACTATTTTCATTCGATTTTAATCTTCCATTGGTGTTTTTTCTCTCACTTTCCTTTCTAATAAATTACCTGTTATCGGGTCGTAATATCGGCTTGGCCAGATTTCAGATGGGTGAATTCCTAAAAAATTGGCAATAATCCATTCTCCTTTAGGCCATGGACGTGAAAGGGCATTCGCGAGAGTTGAAGAGCTCAGCCCTGCTTCACGTGAAATAGCAGCAAGTGTTGTTCCACGCTTACGTAATGCTGCGATGATGTCTGCTGGGTGCCAGTCTGACTTCCGTAAAATCATTTTTTAGTCCTTTTTTCATTCAGAATCATGTAGAGTTAATGGTACGAGTAACGGGATATTGTGATACATTCAATACAATCTCCCTGTTATTGGAAATAAAATAACAGAAATTTTCCAAAATAATTTCTGGTTTTTTCTAAAAATTCTATTTTATGAAACTATCGTGGTTTTTGTGAAATTAAATGGAAAGTTAGAATTAATAACTGTGAATTAAGATAAAACTTTGAAAATAAAACTAACTCTTTCGAGTTAGTATTGGGAATGGCGTATTTACTGTTACCCGTTACTTGTATTGGTAATATATCTAAATTACTCAACAAAATTACTTAAATTATTAGCGAGTAAATTATTTAATTATCTGTTATTAAAAGAAATTAAAATGCAAATAACATATATGATTTGTATATTATTATTTCCTGTTATTAATAAAATGAATGATTTAACTGTTTTTAAGAAAGTATAGATAGTTTTCAGCAACTGAAAGTGCGTTGTCATCAGGACTAGGAGGGTCAGTATGTACAAGGAATGGCTAACAGCAAAAGAGTTAGTTGGGTTGCAAGGGCTTCCAATGACGACTCAGGGTATTAATGCCATGGCTAGGCGTGAAAATTGGACTTGTCGCAAAAGGAAAGGTATCCAAGGAAAAGCGTTGGAATACCACATTAGTTCGATATCGATAGATATTTTTGACGGTCAATTTGTTAGCGAAGCTTTGCCAAGCTATCAGGTAAAACGAAATGACAATTCGTTTATTTGGCAAGAAGCTTATAACCAACTCTCTAATGATGAGCGTGAGGTGATCTTGGCATTCATTATACGGGAAGGGGCTTTAGCACTAATTGATTTAATTAATAAAAAGTCGTTTACAAATACTTAAGTTGTGAATAATTAATTATATAAAAATAATATTATATTCAGTCTAAATCTTTTTTAACAGATGACGATTCGGTAAAGCTGCAATAGCAGGTTTCATAATATAAGCGTGAAAGTGAAGATATGAAAAAATTGTGGTTCACTGCGAAAGAGCTCGCAGGGCTAGAAGGACTGCCAACCTCGCCACAGGGTGTTAACCTGATGGCAAGAAGAGAGGGCTGGAAACATCGGCGAAAGCGAGGTGTCCAAGGTAAAGCTGTTGAATATTATATTGAAAGCCTACCAGGAGAGATCCAAGGCCAATTAAGCTTATGCGAGCCGTCAGTGCCTTATCAAAGCCAAAGAACAGATGCATTACAGATCTGGTCAGAAGCTTATTATCAACTGACAGAGACTGAACGTAATAAAATCGTAAAATACATTTTGCGTTATGGTCTATCTTCACTACTTGCACAGATAGCTGAAGACGAAAAAGGGGAAAAATAATTTTCCCCTTTTCTTAAACAGCCTATAGCGAGTTTTAGGAATGACGTTGGATGGCGATGTGAGCAAGTCCAATTAAAGCTTCTTTATAAATAGAATCATCAATGACATTTAGCGCATTAATCGCTTTTTGTACTTCTTCTTGTGCACGAATATAAGTGTACTCAAGTGAGCCACAGCGCTTCATCGTTGCTAAAACGGTCTCTAACAAATGGCGGCCGTTACCTTGTTCTATCGCTTGGCGAATCAATGCTGATTCTTCTTCATTCCCATTTTGCATGGCGTGAAGAAGAGGAAGCGTGGGCTTACCTTCATCAAGGTCATCACCTGTATTTTTGCCTAACTGGGCGTTATTAGCATCGTAATCCAGTAAATCATCGATCAGCTGGAAGGCTGTGCCGATATAACGACCATAATCTTGTAATGCCTTTTCTTGCTCAGGTGTTGCATTCGCTAAAATAGCGGATGCATGAGCCGCTGCTTCAAACAAACGTGCTGTTTTGCTGTAGATCACCTGCATATAGTTTTCTTCAGTAATATTAGGATCATTGCAGTTCATGAGTTGTAAAACTTCACCTTCTGCAATCACGTTAGTGGCTTCGGACATGAGTTTAAGGACTCGCATCGAATCAAGATCCGTCATCATTTGGAAGGATCGAGTATAAATAAAGTCACCCACCAATACACTTGCAGCGTTACCAAACACGGCATTTGCGGTTTGTTTTCCACGACGCATGTCCGATTCATCAACAACATCATCATGCAATAATGTTGCGGTATGGATGAACTCGATCAATGCCGCGACTTGGGTATGTTTATGCCCCGCGTAGCCTAAGGATCTTCCTGCCAGTATCGCGATCATTGGGCGGATCCTTTTGCCTCCACCACTGACAATGTAATAACCAAGCTGGTTAATTAGTGCAACATCTGAATTCAATTGACTGAGGATGGCTTTGTTTACTGCTGACATATCCTCAGTTGTTAGTTCAATAATAGATTCTAAATTCATCGTAATTTATTCATATTATTAGTTTTTGGTTCATTCCCTGAATAACAAAATGGGAGACCGAATAGAACACTTATACCATTAGCATAACATTATTAATAATAAGATTATCAGGTGTGATGCAAAAAATGTTTAAATAAGTAACAATTTGAGTAATTAGTACCAAATCAGTACTAAAAAGAGGTTGTTGAGAAAAAAGTCGTATTTTTTGTCATCTAACCGCATTATTGGCTTGTGTTCTGATGCTTTTTTGCGTAGAATTCGCGCCCTATTGTGAATATTTTATAGCGTGCTCTGGAATTGAAATATTTAGCGAGTACGCGGAAAGCGGAGTTAATATGTACGCGGTTTTCCAAAGTGGTGGTAAACAACACCGAGTTAGCGAAGGTCAAACTGTCCGCCTAGAAAAGCTGGACATCGCAACAGGTGAAACTGTTGAATTTGATCAAGTTTTAATGGTTGCTAATGGCGATGAGATCCAAATCGGCGCTCCTGTCGTTGAAGGCGTTAAAGTGAAAGCGGAAGTGGTTGCACACGGTCGTGGCGAGAAAGTAAAAATCGTCAAATTCCGTCGTCGTAAACATAGCCGTAAACAACAGGGTCATCGTCAGTGGTTCACTGATGTTAAGATCACTGTCATCGCTTAAGATTTAGGAGAGCAGATTAATGGCACACAAAAAGGCTGGTGGTTCGACTCGTAACGGTCGTGACTCAGAAGCAAAACGTTTAGGTGTTAAGCGTTTTGGTGGTGAAGCTGTATTAGCAGGTAGCATCATCGTTCGTCAACGTGGTACTAAGTTCCACGCAGGTAACAACGTAGGTTGTGGCCGTGACCACACTCTGTTCGCATTAGCGGATGGTAAAGTGAAATTTGAAGTTAAAGGTCCTAATAATCGTAAATTTATCAGCATCGAAGCTGAATAAGTTTTCTGATCTTTAATTCAGACTTAAAGCCCTGCAAAACTTTTTGCGGGGCTTTTTATATTCAGATATTTGATCTTTAATGAACTACACACATATTAAAGATACACCATCTCTGAGTAGAACAGCCATCCAGCGTTATGCGGCTCAGAAGCGGAGAGAGAAATATGAAATTTGTAGATGAAGCCAAAATATTGGTCGTGGCAGGAGATGGTGGCAATGGTTGTGTCAGCTTCCGCCGTGAAAAATATATCCCGAAAGGGGGGCCAGACGGTGGTGACGGTGGCGATGGTGGGGATGTTTACTTACAAGCAGACGAAAACCTCAACACGTTAATCGATTACCGTTTTGAAAAATCATTCCGTGCAGAACGTGGTCAAAATGGCCAAAGCCGTGAATGTACAGGTAAACGTGGTCAAGATATCACAGTGAAGGTGCCCGTCGGTACGCGTGTACGCGATCTTGGCACTAATGAAGTACTTTGTGATATGACGCGCCATGAACAGCGCCACATGGTCGCTAAGGGCGGTTTCCATGGCCTTGGGAATACTCGCTTTAAATCATCAGTAAACCGTGCTCCACGCCAACGTACTATGGGTACGAAAGGTGAGACTCGCGAAATACTGTTAGAATTGATGCTGTTAGCAGATGTTGGGATGTTGGGAATGCCTAATGCAGGGAAGTCCACATTCATTCGCTCTGTCTCCGCGGCAAAACCAAAAGTGGCAGATTATCCGTTTACCACATTAGTACCAAGCCTAGGCGTGGTGCGTATGGACAACGAACAAAGCTTCGTTGTGGCGGATATTCCTGGGTTGATCGAAGGCGCTGCGGAAGGTGCAGGGCTTGGGATCCAATTCCTAAAACATTTAGAACGTTGCCGCGTCTTGCTGCACCTGATCGATATTTGCCCGATCGATGAGTCAGATCCTGTTGAAAATGCGCAGATCATCATCAGCGAATTAGAAAAATACAGTGAAAAATTGGCAGCGAAACCACGTTGGTTAGTCTTCAATAAGATTGATATCTTAGGCGAAGAAGAATCTGCAATGCGTGCAGCCGAAATTGCCAAAGCAATGGGCTGGGAAGATAAATTCTACATGATTTCAGCGGTTAACCATGAAGGTGTGAAAGCACTGTGCTGGGATATCATGGAATTTATGAATACTCAACCTCGTGATATGGCAACGACTGAAGATGTCCAACAGCCAGAGAAAGTCGAGTTTATGTGGGATGATTACCACAAAGAGCAACTTTCAGGTGCTGAAGACGTTGACGATGACTGGGATGATGATTGGGATGAAGATGACGATGAAGGTGTCGAAATCATTTACCAAAAATAATTTATCTTAGAAATACAAAAAGGCGCAAAAGCGCCTTTTTTAATGAATGAAACTTAGCAATTAGTTGTTTTTATACAGGTCTTTATATAACCGGCTCTCGAAACGAACTAATGGTACTCGGCGGCTACGTTGCTGGCTTTGTGGAACCGCATAAGCAGAGATAAACTGCACAAATGCAACGCGTTGCCCGCTCGCGGTGGTAATAAAGCCTGCGAGGTTATACACCCCTTGTAATGCACCTGTTTTCGCTGAAACTTTTCCATTTACGCCTGCTTCATCGAAGCCTCCACGGTAGCGTAATGTGCCATCATGTCCAGCGAGAGGGAGCATGGAAATGAAATCAAGTTGTTGATCATTTTTGGCTATAAACTGAAGGATCTCCATCATCGTTGCTGGCGTGATCAAGTTATGGCGCGAAAGCCCAGATCCATCCACCATCACTGTATTACCAAGGTCGATCCCTGCCTTTTGTTTTAACACTTGTCTAACAGCATCGGATCCTGATCGCCATGTACCTGGAACGCCATAATATTCGCGACCAATCGTCCGAAAAACAGTATCGGCGATCATATTGTCAGATTTTTTAAGCATCACCTTGAGTAAATCATGAAGAGGCTTAGATTCCGTTTTAACCAACACTTGTGACTGTGTGGTTGGCTGCGTGCGTTTTTTCACATTACCAGTCAGTTCAATACCCGCAGTTTTTAATTCATTTTTAACAATTGCCCCTGAATAGCTCGCCCCATTTTGTACGGCAAAAGCAAGAGGAAGTGGTTCACTACGTTGAGTCAGGCAGCCTGTTAGTGTGTAGCGGTTTAACTCCCCAGGTACGACGTCCAACTCACAGTAGCGCGCCTCAGGTGAGCCTTTAGCGAGCGTTTTGACCTCACTAAACATATTCACAGGGTAAAAATTGGCAGTTTTGATAAACGCCATATCGCCAGCACGCTCAGCAGGGTAAAGGGAAACAGAAAAACAGTTTCGGTCAATAATTGCGGCTGCTGGAGGAGCACTAAAACACTGAGTCATATCATTCCACACCCAGCCAGGTGCTTTATCGTGGCTAGCGAATGCAGAAATATCGACAATTAAGTCCCCGTCAACTTTATGGATCCCAATTTGTTTCAATGCATTCGCCATATTGCGAATTTGTTGGCGGGTCAGTGTTGGGTCGCCACTAAAGCGAATGACTAAATCCCCCGACAATGTATTATTATTCAATTTGGCGCTGGTTTCGAAATTGGTGACAAAACGGTAATCAGGCCCTAATTGCAATAAGGCGGCGAGTGCAGTAACCACTTTTTGTGTACTTGCAGGGAGCGCCATTTGTTGTGCGTTATAATCAATTAATGGGGTGTTACTTCCCACTTTCTGCGCAACCAGAGCGAGGTTAGTGCCGTCTGGCAGGTGTTGCTTGTACTCATCAATGGGGATAGCAAGAACTTGACTACTGGCTAAGGTAATCCCGAAAGTGAGTATCCATTTTCTGGTTAAGTTAAGTAATGACATAGATTTCACGCATTAAAGTGGACATACTGCACATACTAAAGTGTAATGCCTTATAAAGTAAACGATGACCCGTTATTAAGTCTCAGTTAAAATAACGTACATTATGATAAGATAAATGAGTACATGAGTCTGATTGAGTTATTTACTTGGAGCCCCCCTGGTATTCAGAGGTGCTCGGTGTACTGTTGTTACAAAATCAGGAAGATACTTGTTTTTAGATAGGATTGAAACCGAGGTATTTATTAATGAAACAGATCCCGATGACGGTATTTGGTGCGGACAAACTAAGAGAGGAACTTGAGTTCCTGAAATCGGTCCGCCGTCCAGAAATCATTGCGTCAATCGCTGAAGCGCGTGAACATGGTGATTTAAAAGAAAATGCGGAATATCATGCAGCTCGTGAGCAGCAAGGCTTTTGTGAAGGCCGTATTCAAGAAATCGAAGGGAAACTTTCACACGCACAAGTCATTGATGTGACCAAAATGGTCAACAATGGCCGTGTAATTTTCGGTGCAACAGTAACGGTATTGAATGTTGATACTGATGAAGAGCTGACGTATCGTATTGTGGGTGATGACGAAGCGGATATCAAAGTGAATTTAATTTCTGTTAACTCACCAATAGCGCGTGGTTTGGTTGGGAAAGAGGTCGATGACGTGGTCTCAATCAAAACCCCAGGCGGAGACGTTGAGTTCGAAATTCTTAAAGTTGAGTATATCTGATTCCTATTTCCCTGAATTAGCTATATTATTTCCCTGATTTAACGAAAAAGGCCGCAGGCGGCCTTTTTCTTCATATAAAACGTGCTTTCAATGGCATTTTTATATAAATGATGGGTTATTATTTAGGTAAAATGATTTTGCGATCTGCCGACGGGCGATAGATAACAAGAATTTTACCGATAATTTGTACATTTACTGCACCAGTTTCGCGAACAATCGCATCAGCGATCAAATTTTTAGTATCACGATCTTCGCCTGCGATTTTGACTTTGATAAGCTCATGATGTGCTAGTGAGATTTCAATCTCAGCCAAGACACCTTCGGTTAATCCGTTGTTGCCAATCATAACAACAGGGTTTAAGTGGTGAGCGAGACTTTTAAGGTGCTGAATTTGTTTTTTATTAAGATTCATCGATTTTTTGCTTGGTTAGTATTGAAAATGGCTTATTCTACCGCCATCTGATATCTATCACCATCAATTATATCTGTTCGATGGTAAAGAAGCAGCAATATCGTTGTAGATCTTTTAGTATAGTTGGAAAGCACAATGGCCAATAAAAAACGTTCGGCAAGCTCAAGTCGCTGGTTGCAAGAGCATTTTAGTGATAAATATGTTCAGCAAGCACAAAAGAAAGGGTTACGCTCACGTGCATGGTTTAAACTGGAGGAAATCCAGCAAGGTGATAAAATTTTTAAACCAGGTATGACCGTTGTTGATTTAGGTGCCGCCCCAGGGGGTTGGTCACAATACGTTGTTAGTCAAATAGGTCATAATGGTCGAGTGATTGCATGTGACTTATTACCGATGGACCCAATCGTTGGCGTGGATTTCCTTCAAGGGGATTTTCGTGACGAAGCAGTGCTCGCCGCTTTGCTCGAACGAGTTGGCGACAAAAAAGTACAGGTGGTCATGTCTGACATGGCGCCAAATATGAGTGGGACACCGGCTGTTGATATTCCTCGCTCTATGTATCTGGTTGAATTAGCATTGGATATGTGCCGTGCAGTATTGGCACCTGGAGGAAGTTTCATTGTCAAAGTGTTTCAGGGAGAAGGCTTTGATGACTACCTTAGGGATATCCGTTCCCTGTTTACGAAAGTAAAAGTTCGTAAACCTGAATCTTCGCGGGCTCGATCGCGTGAAGTATACATTGTAGCGACAGGACTAAAACTATAGTACCCTGAGCGTTATTTGTTAACACAGTTGTAATATGAGGTTAATCCCTTGAGTGACATGGCGAAAAACCTGATTCTCTGGTTAGTCATCGCAGTTGTTCTGATGTCCTTGTTCCAGAGTTTTGGCCCAAGCGATTCGAATAGTCGCAGAGTTGATTATTCTACGTTTATCAATGAGTTAGCCCAGGATCAGGTACGTGAAGTTCGTATCACAGGTCGTGAATTGAACGTCAGAAAGGCTGATAATAGCCGCTATACAACTTATCTTCCTATGCAGGACGAGAAGCTGTTAGACACCATGCTGAATAAGCATGTGACTGTCGTTGGTGAACCACCAGAAGAACCTAGCTTACTGACATCTATTTTCATTTCCTGGTTCCCAATGCTTCTGTTGATTGGTGTCTGGATTTTCTTTATGCGCCAAATGCAAGGTGGCGGCGGCAAAGGGGCAATGTCATTCGGCAAAAGTAAAGCCCGCATGCTGACAGAAGATCAGATCAAAACAACATTTGCAGACGTTGCTGGGTGTGACGAAGCCAAAGAAGAAGTGGGTGAGATAGTCGAGTTCCTGCGTGAACCCGCTCGCTTCCAAAAACTGGGTGGTAAAATTCCTAAAGGCGTCCTGATGGTAGGCCCTCCAGGTACAGGTAAAACCTTACTTGCGAAAGCTATCGCAGGCGAAGCAAAAGTGCCATTCTTCACTATTTCGGGGTCCGATTTCGTCGAAATGTTCGTGGGTGTGGGTGCTTCTCGTGTTCGTGATATGTTCGAACAAGCGAAAAAAGCAGCGCCTTGTATCATCTTTATTGATGAAATCGATGCCGTGGGTCGTCAACGTGGTGCTGGTTTAGGTGGTGGTCACGATGAGCGTGAACAAACCCTGAACCAGATGCTGGTTGAGATGGACGGCTTCGAAGGCAACGAAGGGATTATTGTTATCGCGGCAACTAACCGTGCAGACGTTCTTGACCCAGCGTTATTACGTCCAGGTCGTTTTGACCGTCAAGTTGTGGTTGGTTTACCAGACGTACGTGGCCGTGAACAAATTCTGAAAGTGCATATGCGTCGTGTGCCTATCGACCCAAGCGTAGACACATTCATTCTTGCGCGTGCAACACCAGGTTTCTCTGGTGCTGAATTAGCAAACTTGGTTAACGAAGCAGCTCTGTTTGCGGCTCGTGCAAATATGCGTGTCGTTTCCATGGTTGAATTTGAAAAAGCGCGTGACAAAATTTGGATGGGTGCAGAGCGTCGTTCTCTGATGATGACCGAAGAGCAAAAAGAATCAACGGCTTACCACGAAGGTGGCCATATGATTATCGGTCATTTGATGCCAGAACATGACCCTGTTCATAAAGTAACTATCGTTCCTCGTGGTCAAGCATTAGGTGTGGCATTCTTCTTACCAGAAGGTGATGAAGTGAGCCGTAGCCGCTTGAAACTCGAAGGTATGATTGCAACAGCTTATGCAGGTCGTATTGCTGAAGAACTGATTTACGGTCGTGAAAAAGTCACCACAGGTGCTTCTTCCGATATTCAGTTTGCCACCAATACAGCACGTAACATGGTCACGCAGTGGGGCTTCTCAGACCGTTTAGGCCCAATGCAATACTCGAAAGAAGAAGGTCCTGCATTCTTAGGTCGTTCTTCTGGTAATGGTTCAGGAATTTCTGATGAAACAGCGCGTATTGTCGATGAAGAAATCAAGAAAATCTTAGATCACTGTTACCAATTGGCATACAAAACATTGGAAGACAATATTGATATTCTGCATGCAACGAAAGATGCATTACTGAAATATGAAACTATCGATATGCCAATGATTGATGATTTAATGAATCGTCGTCCAGTACGTGAACCTGCGGGTTGGGATGAGGACAAAAAAGTCAGCAATGTGACAGGAACATTTGGTAAAGGTCCATCAAATGTTGAGAAAACAGCTGAAAAACCTCAATCTGAAGAACCACAGAACAGTGCTGAAGAGCCAAGTAATAATTCTGGTGAATCAAACCCATCAGATAATAACGATAACAAGCCACAATAAGCTGTCGTTAAAATAAATCATAAAGCCCCAGTTCGCTGGGGTTTTTTTCGTTAAGGAAAAATAAATATGCATATCAAAGCCAGAGGCCGCCTCCTTGACTTATCTACTGTGCAAGTGATGGGGATTTTGAATGTTACTCCTGATTCATTTTCAGATGGTGGCACCCATAATCTTTATCATGATGCGCTAGATCATGTTGCTAAAATGGTACAAGAAGGTGCAACGATTATCGATATCGGTGGCGAATCAACACGCCCTGGTGCCGCTGAGGTATCAGTGAATGAAGAATTAGACCGTGTTGTTCCTGTTGTGGAAGCCATTGCTAAGCAGTTTGATGTATGGATTTCTGTTGATACTTCGAAAGCGCAAGTCATGGCTGAAGCAGCAAAAGCAGGTATGCATATCATTAATGATATTCGTTCACTTCATGAACCAGACGCATTACGCGTGGCGGCGCAAACGGGGTTGCCCGTGTGCATTATGCATATGCAAGGTCAGCCAAGAACGATGCAAGAAGCACCTAATTATGAAAATGTGGTACACGAAGTACAAACCTATCTTGAAGGCGAAATTGCCCGTTGTATGGCCGCGGGAATTGAGCGGCAGCAAATAATCCTTGATCCAGGCTTTGGATTTGGGAAGAACTTGTCGCATAATTACCAATTATTGGCAAACTTAGAACAATTTCATAATTTCGGACTACCGCTATTGGCAGGGATGTCACGTAAATCTATGATTGGACAATTATTGAATGTTCCACCGCAAGAACGCCTCGCGGGCAGCCTCTCTTGTGCAGTGATTGCAGCAATGCAAGGGGCACATATCATTCGTGTCCATGATGTGAAAGAAACCGTACAAGCGATGCAAGTGGTACAGATGACTCTGTCAGAAAAGGAAAAATAAGCGTATGAGCTCTCGTAAATATTTTGGTACTGATGGTATTCGTGGCAAAGTGGGTGACAGCCCAATTACCCCTGATTTTGTTTTAAAATTAGGTTGGGCTGCAGGAAAAGTGCTAGCTCGTCACGGTTCACGTAAGATTATCATCGGTAAAGATACGCGTATTTCTGGCTATATGTTGGAGTCTTCCTTAGAAGCAGGTTTAGCTGCCGCGGGTTTATCGGCCTCTTTTACGGGTCCAATGCCAACCCCTGCTGTTGCTTATTTGACTCGTACTTTCCGCGCTGAAGCGGGGATTGTTATTTCGGCTTCTCATAATCCTTATTATGATAATGGCATTAAATTTTTCTCTATTGATGGGACAAAACTTCCTGATGAAGTAGAGGAAGCTATTGAAGCCGAAATGGAAAAACCGATTACTTGTGTTGAATCTGCCGAATTAGGCCGTGCAAACCGTATCGTGGATGCGGCGGGGCGTTACATCGAATTCTGTAAAGGGACGTTCCCGAACGAACAAAGTCTCTCTAGTTTAAAAATTGTCATCGACTGCGCAAATGGGGCGACTTACCATATTGCACCAAACGTATTTCGCGAATTAGGTGCTGAAGTTATCACGATTGGTTGCGATCCAAACGGTATCAATATCAACGAAGAATGTGGTGCAACAGATGTTCGCCAGTTGCAACAAAAAGTGTTAGAAGAAAAAGCCCATGTTGGCTTAGCGTTTGATGGTGATGGTGACCGTATTATTATGGTTGACCACCTCGGCGAAAAAGTTGATGGCGACCAGATCCTCTTTATTGTTGCTCGTGAAGCACTACGCCAAGGTCAATTAAAAGGCGGTGTTGTTGGTACATTGATGAGTAATATGGGGTTAGAAATCGCCCTGAAACAGCTTGGCATTCCATTTGAACGTGCAAAAGTGGGTGACCGCTATGTACTCGAAAAACTACAGGAAAAAGGCTGGCGCATGGGGGCTGAAAACTCAGGCCACGTGATTTTGCTGGATAAAACGACTACAGGTGACGGGATCGTTGCGGGTTTACAGGTGCTGAGCGCCATGGTTCGCAATCATATGAGCCTTCACGACTTGTGCAGTGGTATGAAATTATTGCCACAGGTGTTAGTCAACGTACGCTTTAAAGGTAAGCACGATCCTTTACAAAGTGATGCCGTGGTTGCTGCTAATGAAGAAGTTGAAAAACAATTGGCAGGCAAAGGCCGTGTATTGCTGAGAAAATCAGGAACTGAACCGTTAATTCGCGTCATGGTTGAAGGCGAAAATGAAGCTGATGTCACTGCGATGGCAAATCGTATTGCTGATGCGGTAAAAGCGGCAGGTTAATTGCGGTTAAGTTAGGTTGAGCAATATTTCACTGATTTGTTGTTTTTTTCTGCAAATAAGCAAATGAGCTCAAAATAGACTTGCTTGTCGGCTCAGCTTTGGTTAGTATTCGCACCTGCTCAATCCTGTAAGGGCTTTCCTTTATCGCAGTGAATGAGTAGGTGTGCAGTAATAGAGGTCATAGCAAAGGCTATGCACCGCAACTGAATAGGTAACTCAAATGTACGTAGCTCTTTTAATTATCCTCTTGATAGCAGCTATCAGCCTAATTAGTCTGATTATGTTACAGCAAGGTAAAGGTGCTGACATGGGTGCATCATTCGGTGCGGGCGCTTCTGCAACACTGTTTGGTTCATCGGGTTCAGGTAACTTCATGACCCGTATGACTGGAATCTTGGCTGCTGTGTTTTTCATCGTCAGTTTAATACTTGGCAACATGACTGCGAATAAGTATGGAACTGGTAGTGGTAGTAAGTGGGAAAACATTAGTGAACCTACAAAAGTCGAGCAACCAACAGACGTTCCGGCAGCACCAGCTACACCAACGAGCGACATTCCTCGTTAAGTGTTAAAGATTCCGAATGAAGGCAATTATGCCATCATTAAGCAGTAAACTCAGAAATGAGTAAGAAGTTAAAAATTTGAGGTTATTGATGTCCCATTGGTAACCTCACCTCAGTGCCGAGGTGGTGAAATTGGTATACACGCTACCTTGAGGTGGTAGTGCCTACAAAACGGGCGTACGGGTTCAAGTCCCGTCCTCGGCACCATTATTTTAGATAGCTTGTGATTTACAGGTTATCTGTGTAGAATATGTCACGTTTTCGAACGCGGGATGGAGCAGCTTGGTAGCTCGTCGGGCTCATAACCCGAAGGTCGTTGGTTCAAATCCAGCTCCCGCAACCATTTCTTATTTAACATACCTTGTTAGTATCATAGTCAATAACAGTTATCCGATGTAGTCATCATGCAGTAATAAGGTTTATTATCAAACCTAGCGCTCAAATTTCTCATCGATTTCTCTAGACTTTAAAGGTATAATAAGAACATGGTGAACCCGTGCACTACAGGGTCCAGTTACAAAAGCCCCGAATTTCGGGGTTTTTTGTTATTTGACAATCGAATTAACTGGGCTATATGCCCTTTTTTTATGTCTGGGGGTGGGCTTGTCCACATTAGAACAGAAATTAACAGAGATGATTTCAGCACCGGTGGAGGCACTAGGCTTTGAATTTGTTGGCTTAGAGTTTGTCCGTGGTCGCACATCGACACTGCGTGTCTTCATCGATAGTGAAGAAGGCATCACTGTTGATGATTGTGCTGATGTCAGCCATCAGGTGAGTGCGGTATTGGACGTCGAAGACCCAATTTCCGTGATTTATAACCTGGAAATATCGTCACCAGGGCTTGAACGCCCATTATTCACCGTTGCTCACTATGAGCGTTTTATCGGTGAAGAGGTTGCTCTGGCTTTACGTATAGCGATGCAGAACCGCCGTAGATGGCAAGGTATTATCAAATCCGTAGACGGTGAAATGATTACGGTTACTGTAGATGGTAAGGATGAGGTGTTCGCCCTCGGCAACATCCAGAAAGCTAACTTGGTACCCCACTTTTAATAAAGTTCAATGAGGCAACTAGGATGAATAAAGAAATTCTGGCTGTTGTAGAAGCGGTTTCTAACGAAAAATCCCTCCCTCGTGAAAAAATCTTCGAGGCTCTGGAAACTGCATTAGCGACGGCGACCAAAAAGAAATACGAGCAAGAAATCGATGTCCGTGTTGAAATTGACCGTAAATCAGGTGATTTCGACACTTTCCGTCGTTGGTTAATTGTTGATGAAGTGACAATGCCAACGCGTGAAATCACGTTAGAGGCAGCACAATTTGAAGATCCAGAACTGCAATTAGGCGGTTATGTTGAAGATCAAATTGAATCTGTTGTGTTCGACCGTATTACGACGCAAACAGCAAAACAAGTTATCGTACAGAAAGTACGTGAAGCAGAACGTGCGATGGTTGTTGACCAATTCCGTGAGCATCAAGGTGAAATCATCACCGCTCAAGTGAAGAAAGTTAACCGTGAAAACATCACATTAGACTTAGGTAACAATGCTGAAGCGGTTATTTTGCGTGAAGATATGTTGCCACGTGAAAACTTCCGTCCAGGTGACCGCATCCGCGGAGTCCTGTATGATGTACGTCCTGAAGCTCGTGGCGCACAACTTTTCGTTACGCGTTCTCGCCCTGAAATGCTGGTTGAATTATTCCGTATTGAAGTGCCAGAAATTGGCGAAGAAATTATTGAAATTAAAGCTGCCGCGCGTGATCCAGGTTCTCGTGCCAAAATCGCAGTAAAAACCAACGATAAGCGTATTGACCCAGTGGGTGCTTGTGTTGGTATGCGTGGTGCGCGAGTTCAAGCCGTTTCAAGTGAATTAGGCGGCGAGAGAATTGATATTGTGTTATGGGATGATAACCCAGCTCAATTCGTTATTAATGCAATGGCTCCGGCTGATGTTGCATCTATCGTAGTCGATGAAGACAAATGTACGATGGATGTTGCCGTAGAAAGCAGCAACTTAGCCCAAGCAATTGGACGTAACGGACAAAACGTGCGTTTAGCGGCTCAGTTACTGAAGAAACACCGTGGTGATGACAAATGGGAACTCAACGTCATGACCGCAGAAGAGCTGCAAGCAAAACATCAGGCAGAAGCACACGCTTCTATTGACACATTCACCAAGCATCTTGATATTGATGAAGAGTTCGCCACTGCACTTGTTGAAGAAGGCTTCTCGACGTTAGAAGAACTGGCTTACGTGCCTATTAATGAACTTCTGGAAATTGACGGTCTTGATGAAGATACCGTTGAAGTTCTACGTGAAAGAGCGAAAGCGGCCCTCACCACCATTGAATTGGCTCAAAAAGAGAGTCTTGGTGATAATCAGCCAGCAGAAGAATTGTTGAATCTTGAAGGTATGGATCGTACTCTGGCCTATAATTTGGCAACTCGTGGTATCTGTACACTGGAAGATCTTGCTGAGCAGGGCATCGACGACCTGATTGATATTGAAGGTCTGGATAATGAGAAAGCAGGTACGCTCATTATGGCCGCACGTAATATTTGCTGGTTCGGTAACGATGCGTAAACACTGTAGCAGGAAGGAACGGCATGACAGAAACTGTAAAATCATTGGCAACGGAAATTCAAACTACTGCTGATCGCCTGGTACAGCAATTTGCTGAAGCAGGGATCACAAAAAGTGAGAATGACTCTGTTAGTCAGTCTGAAAAAGAAGCTTTACTGAACCACTTAAACCGTGAACAAGGCGGAGCAGCGGGTCAGCCAAGCAAATTGACACTACAGCGTAAAACTCGTAGTACGCTGAGCGTCCCCGTCACCGGTGGCAAAAGCAAATCGGTAAATGTTGAAGTCCGCAAAAAACGCACTTATGTGAACCGTGATGCTGAAGAAGCTAAAGCGGAAGAACAGGCGCAGCGTGAAGCGGAAGAGCAGGCACAGCGCGAAGCTGAAGAACTGGCACAACGTGAAGCACAAGCTAAACGTTTAGCAGAAGAGACTGCAAAACGCGAAGCGGATGAATTGGCAAAACGTGACGCCCAAGAGAAAGCAAAACGTGAAGCAGCAGATAAAGCGACGCGCGAAGTAGCGGAAAGAGAAAAAGTGAAACCAAGCGAAAATCAACAAAAAGCAGGCAAAGCGCCAGAAAGCAATGCCGACAAACAACGCCGTGAAGCCGAAGCTGCGGAATTAAAACGCAAAGCGGAAGAAGAAACTCAGCGTAAAGTTGAAGCAGAAGCGCGCCGCGTTGCTGAAGAAGCTCGTAAAATGGCTGAAGAAAACGGCGAAAAATGGACGGCTGAAACGAAAACTGAAGAAGACAGTGATTATCACACAACCACCTCTACGCACGCTCGTGCCGCAGAAGATGAAAGTGATGAGAAAGAAGAAGGCCGTCGTTCACGTAACCGTACAGCGAAAGCACCTCGTCAGAAAAAAGGTAACAAACTTTCTGAGAAAGCTGATCGCGAAGAAGAGCGTGCAGCAGGTCGTTCTGGTCGTACGAAAGGTAAACAGCGTAAAGGGAGTTCTTTACAGCAAAGCTTTACTAAACCAGCCGCTGCCGTAAACCGCGATGTCATTATCGGTGAAACCATCACTGTTGGCGAATTGGCTAACAAAATGGCGGTTAAAGGTTCTCAAGTCATCAAAACGATGATGAAGATGGGTGCAATGGCAACCATCAACCAAGTTATTGACCAAGAAACTGCACAATTAGTGGCAGAAGAAATGGGTCATAAAGTTATTCTGCGTCGTGAGAACGAGTTAGAAGAATCGGTAATGAATGACCGTGACACTGGCTCTGCGGCACAAGAACCACGTGCACCCGTTGTGACCATCATGGGTCACGTTGACCACGGTAAAACCTCTTTACTTGACTACATTCGTTCAACGAAAGTGGCATCAGGTGAAGCGGGTGGTATTACTCAGCACATTGGTGCTTACCACGTTCAAACTGACAAAGGTATGATTACCTTCCTAGACACCCCAGGTCACGCCGCGTTTACATCTATGCGTGCTCGTGGTGCTCAGGCAACAGATATCGTTGTTCTGGTTGTTGCAGCGGACGATGGCGTAATGCCACAAACTATCGAAGCTATCCAACACGCGAAAGCAGCGGGTGTGCCGATCGTTGTTGCTGTGAACAAAATTGATAAGCCAGAAGCTGATATTGACCGCGTAAGAAATGAACTGTCTCAGTACGGTGTTATTTCTGAAGAGTGGGGCGGCGACACCCAATTTATCGGTGTCTCTGCGAAAGTGGGTACTGGTATTGACGATTTACTTGATGCGCTGTTACTGCAAGCAGAAGTTTTAGAGCTGAAAGCGGTTTATACAGGCATGGCAAGCGGTGTGGTTGTTGAGTCATACTTAGACAAAGGTCGTGGCCCAGTGGCAACAATCCTTGTTCAAGAAGGGACTCTGAATAAAGGTGACATCGTACTTTGTGGATTTGAATATGGCCGTATTCGTGCAATGCGCAACGAACTCGGTAAAGATGTTCAATCTGCAGGTCCATCAATGCCTGTTGAGATTTTAGGTCTGTCTAGCGTTCCTTCTGCTGGTGACGAAGCGACTGTTGTTCGTGACGAGAAAAAAGCGCGTGAAGTTGCTCTGTATCGTCAAGGTAAATTCCGTGATGTTAAATTAGCACGTCAGCAGAAATCTAAACTGGAAAACATGTTTGCTAACATGGAAGATGGTAAAGTTTCTGAACTGAACATCGTACTGAAAACGGATGTTCAAGGTACGTGTGAAGCGATCACTGACTCTCTGATGAAACTGTCAACAGATGAAGTTAAAGTGAAAATCATCGGTTCTGGCGTTGGTGGTATCACCGAAACAGATGCAACACTGGCTGCGGCATCTAATGCAATTATCCTTGGCTTTAACGTTCGTGCAGATGCATCGGCTCGTCGCGTCATCGAAAGTGAAAGCGTTGATTTACGTTACTACTCCGTCATCTATAGTCTGATTGATGAAATCAAACAAGCGATGAGCGGTATGCTGGCGCCTGAATACAAACAGCAAATCATTGGACTTGCAGAAGTTCGTGATGTGTTTAAATCACCGAAGTTTGGTGCAGTTGCTGGTTGTATGGTTACAGAAGGTACCATTAAACGTAACAACCCAATCCGTGTCCTGCGTGATAACGTGGTTATCTACGAAGGTGAGTTAGAATCTCTGCGTCGCTTTAAAGATGATGTCAGTGAGGTTCGTAACGGTATGGAATGTGGTATCGGCGTTAAGAACTACAACGACGTCCGCGTCGGCGATATGATCGAAGTCTTCGAAGTCATTGAAGTTAAACGTTCTATCGACGGTTAATTTTGTGAGAGCCCACGAAGTATCGTGACTACAAAATAGTGTTAATAAGGGGGCGATTGCCCCCTTTATTGTCAGGAGACATAACGATGGCAAAAGAATTCAGTCGTTCTCAGCGCGTTGCGCAAGAGATGCAAAAAGAAATTGCGATCATTTTACAACGTGAGATTAAAGACCCACGTATTGGCATGGCGACCGTTTCAGGTGTCGAATTATCTCGCGACCTTGCATACGGTAAAGTCTTTGTCACTTTCTTCAATATCGCTAATGATAAAAGCGAAGAGGAAATGGTGGCAGATGGTATTAAAGCATTAAATGAAGCCGCTGGTTTTATTCGTTCGTTAATTGGGAAAGCAATGCGCTTACGTATTATTCCTGAATTAACGTTTGAATATGACAACTCCCTTGTTGATGGCATGCGGATGTCTAATTTAGTGTCAAACGTGATCCGTGATGATGAAAAACGTCGTGCGGATGTTAGTGATAAAGAGGAAAAATAATGGGGCGTCGTCGTAGCGGCCGTAATATTGACGGCGTAGTGCTGCTGGATAAACCCACGGATATTTCTTCAAATGATGCGCTGCAAAAAGTGCGGCGCTTTTTTAATGCTAACAAGGCTGGACACACGGGGGCACTAGACCCACTTGCGACAGGTATGCTGCCTGTTTGCCTTGGTGAAGCAACGAAATTTTCCCAATTTTTACTCGATTCAGATAAGCGTTATCGCGTGATTGCTCGTCTTGGGCAACGTACTGACACGTCGGATTCACACGGCGAAATTATCAGTGAGCGTAACGTAGAGTTTACACAGCAGCAACTGGATGATGCCTTAGAATTTTTCCGTGGTGATACATTGCAAGTTCCTTCAATGTATTCGGCGTTGAAACACCAAGGTCGTCCATTATATGAATATGCACGTAAAGGCATTACTGTCGAACGTGAAGCGCGTCCAATTACCGTCTATGAATTACTGTTTATTCGTTTAGAAAATAATGAGTTAGAACTTGAAGTTCATTGTTCGAAAGGCACGTATATTCGCACTATCATTGATGATTTAGGTGAGATGTTAGGTTGTGGTGCGCATGTCACTTATTTGCGTCGATTACAAGTGGCGAACTACCCTTACGAACGCATGGTAACATTAGAACAATTGGCGGCATTGAGAGCGAAAGTGGATGCAGAAGAAGGGTCATTTGAATCCTTGCTGGATGCCTTATTGCTACCGATGGATACCGCAGTTGTTCATTTTCCCGCGGTGAATATTACAGAGGAAACAGCGGCTTATTTCAAGCAGGGGCAACCTGTGCGAGCTGCAGTTCAAGGCCTTGAAGCTGGTTGCATGATTCGTGTCACTTGTGGTGAAGAGCAACGGTTTATTGGTATTGCGCTTATCAGCGAAGATGGCCGCCTTGCACCGAAGCGTTTGGTCGTGGAAAATGAACAATCCGCATAGTGGCTCTTATTGCTTTGCGGCGTTAAGCAGCGTAGAATAGCGGCGCTTAATCTTGAGATGCTAAATTAGAGATTGGCTCTCATCACTTACATTAATCATTTTGGAGTTTATTATGTCTCTAAGTAATGAAGCGAAAGCTAAAATCGTTGCTGAGTTCGGCCGCGGTGAAAATGACACTGGTTCAAGCGAAGTTCAAATCGCTCTGCTGACTGCACAAATCAACCACCTGCAAAGCCACTTTGCAGAGCACAAAAAAGATCACCACAGCCGTCGTGGTCTGCTGCGTATGGTTGCTCAGCGTCGTCGCTTACAAGCTTACTTGAAAGGTAAAGATATCGCACGCTACACAGCTCTGATCGAGCGTCTGGGTCTGCGTCGTTAATCTTGTCAGTTTCAGAGGAAAGGGGCCAAATGGCCCCTTTTCTTCTAAAAGTTATTTTGAAAGTTGAAGTAATACTCGAATTGTACTTAACTTAAATGTTAAGCTATAAGTCGTAATTAACTGTTTTAGTATGCCTCTTCGCTACATCCGATTCGCGCGGCTAATGAGAACGTTGATGACTGGAATATCAATCTTCTCATTAGTCGCGAGGCTGTAGGAAGAATAAGCCAATGCTACCCGAGATGCTCAGGTAGCCTTACAAAAAGGGTATTATTGTGTTAAATCCTATTGTTCGTAAATTCCAGTACGGTCAACATACCGTCTCGATTGAAACAGGCATGATTGCTCGTCAAGCATCAGCCGCAGTTATGGTTAACATGGATGACACCGCAGTATTTGTGACTGCCGTGGCACAGAAAAAAGTTAAAGAAGGCCAAGATTTCTTCCCTTTAACGGTTAACTATCAAGAGCGTACTTACGCTGCCGGCCGTATCCCAGGGAGTTTCTTCCGCCGTGAAGGTCGTCCTGGTGAAGGTGAAACGTTAATCGCTCGTTTGATTGACCGTCCACTGCGTCCTCTGTTTCCAGAAGGTTTCTTGAACGAAATCCAAATTATTGCAACCGTTGTGTCTGTTAATCCACAAGTTAACCCAGATATCGTTGCGATGATCGGTGCATCTGCAGTATTAGCACTGTCAGGTGTTCCATTCAATGGCCCAATCGGTGCTGCGCGTGTTGGTTTTATCGATGACCAATATGTTCTGAACCCAACGGCTGATGAACTGAAAAAAAGCCGCTTAGATTTAGTCGTTGCAGGTACTGACAACGCAGTATTGATGGTTGAATCTGAAGCTGAGCTGTTAAGTGAAGAGCAAATGTTAGGTGCAGTGGTATTTGGCCATGACCAACAGCAAGTTGTTATTCAGAACATCAATGAATTAGTTAAAGAAGCGGGCAAAGAGAAATGGGATTGGCAGCCAGAGCCAGTTAACCAAGCCCTGCATGATCGCGTGGCTGCATTAGCAGAAAGCCGCATGGGTGATGCTTATCGTATCACTGAGAAACAAGAACGTTACGCACAAGTTGATTTAATCAAAGAAGAAGTCACTGCAGTATTAGTTGCGGAAGACGAAAACGTTGATGTATCTGAAGTGTCAGCTATTTTAGCTAACTTAGAAAAGCAAGTTGTTCGTACTCGTGTTATCCGTGGTGAGCCGCGTATCGATGGTCGCGAGAAAGACATGGTTCGTGCACTGGACGTTCGTACGGGTGTTTTACCACGTACTCACGGTTCCGCACTGTTTACGCGTGGTGAAACTCAGGCGCTGGTAACGGCAACCCTGGGTACTGAACGTGATGCGCAAGTTATCGACCAATTAATGGGCGAATACACTGATCGCTTCTTGTTCCACTACAACTTCCCTCCATACTCTGTTGGTGAAACAGGCATGGTAGGTTCACCTAAACGTCGTGAAATCGGTCATGGTCGTTTAGCGAAGCGTGGTGTGTTAGCGGTGATGCCAGATCACGCTGATTTCCCATACACAGTCCGTGTTGTTTCTGAAATTACTGAATCTAATGGTTCATCATCAATGGCGTCTGTTTGTGGTGCATCATTAGCACTGATGGATGCAGGTGTACCAATCAAAGCCGCTGTTGCTGGTATTGCAATGGGCCTGGTGAAAGAAGGTGACGATTTCGTTGTTCTGTCTGACATCTTAGGTGACGAAGACCACCTAGGTGATATGGACTTTAAAGTTGCAGGTAGCCGTGAAGGTATCAGTGCACTGCAAATGGACATCAAAATCGAAGGTATCACACGTGAAATCATGCAAGTTGCTCTGAACCAAGCAAAAGGTGCGCGTCTGCACATTCTTGGTACAATGGAACAAGCGATTAATGGTCCACGTGAAGAAATCTCTGAATTTGCACCACGCATTTATACAATCAAAATTAATGCAGACAAAATCAAAGATGTCATCGGTAAAGGTGGTTCAGTGATCCGTGCATTAACGGAAGAAACTGGCACAACGATTGAAATCGAAGATGATGGTACTGTGAAGATTGCAGCAACTGATGGCCTGAAAGCGAAAGAAGCAATTCGTCGTATTGAAGACATCACCGCTGAAGTTGAAGTCGGTCGCATTTACCCAGGTAAAGTGACGCGTATCGTTGATTTCGGTGCATTTGTTGCAATCGGTGGCGGTAAAGAAGGTTTGGTACATATTTCTCAAATCGCGGATAAACGCGTAGAGAAAGTGACTGATTACCTGCAAATGGGTCAAGAAGTTCCTGTTAAGGTATTAGAAATCGACCGTCAAGGCCGTATTCGCCTGAGCATGAAAGAAGCCGTTGCACCAACTGAAGAGTCAGGTGCACAGCCACAGGACTCAGCAGAGTAAGCTGACCTAAAAAACAGCACCCTACATTGTAGGGTGCTATCGGCCAATTGGCTGAAACCATAATTTGTAAAGCGTGGTAATGTAAGGACGGAGTATGCTGAACAGTATCTGTCTTCGGGTGAGAGATTATCGCACGCTCCCGCGTGTGCTCTTGGCGCTTATCTTTTTTGTTATTATTGGATGTAGTAGCAAAGATTGGCGAAAGAACGAGGTATTTGCCGTTCCTCTTCAACCTTCATTACAGCAAGAAGTGATATTGGCTCGTATGGAACAAATCCTTGCGAGCCGATCTTTAACCGATGATGAGTACGCACAGCTTTTATATGAGCGCGGTGTGTTGTATGATAGTCTCGGTTTAAGGGCGCTGGCACGTAACGATTTTTCGACTGCGTTAGCCATACGTCCTGATATTCCTGAAGTTTTTAATTTTTTAGGGATATATTTTACGCAGGCAGGCAATTATGATGCTGCCTATGAAGCGTTTGATTCTGTTTTAGAGCTTGATCCAACTTACAATTTCGCGCGGATGAATCGTGGCATCGCATTATATTACGGTGAACGGTACAAACTAGCGCAGGATGATCTGCTGGCGTATTATCAGATAGATCCAAATGATCCTTTTCGTACTCTGTGGCTTTATCTCGTCGAGAAAGACATAGACCCGCGTATGGCGCAAGATAATCTTGCTGCCCGCTACAACCAAGCGGAGAAAGGGCAATGGGGCTGGAATATCGTAGAATTCTATCTTGGCAATATCAATGAAAATACATTGATGGCGCGTTTGAAAGAAACATCTACGGATAACACTTCGCTCGCTGAGCATCTCAGTGAAACTAACTTCTATTTAGGTAAACATTACCTAAGTCTGGGGGATAAGGATAGCGCACTTGCGTTATTCAAACTGACGGTAGCTAACAACGCTCACAGCTTTGTTGAACACCGCTATGCATTGTTGGAATTGGCGCTGTTAGGCCAAGAACAAGACGACCTTTTAGAATCGGGCCAGCAATAGCTGACGAACATTTCATTGAAAAATTTTTAAGTCATCATCCCTCGGGGTGAAGGCCTATTTGTTCGTTTAATAAACACAATTTGAGCCAGTTCACATTTTAAATGAAAATGACCGAAATGATTTTCCGATGGTTATGTAAACTGGCTGCCACTATGTATGAGGCACCTTTACATGACTACTGAGACCGATATTTCTTTTGCTGAGTTAGGTTTATCAGCATCTATTTTGACAGCACTGAACGACCTGGGATACGAAAAACCCTCTCCAATCCAGCAACAATGTATTCCATTGTTAATGGATGGCAACGATGTATTAGGTATGGCACAAACGGGTAGTGGTAAAACCGCTGCATTTAGCTTGCCATTACTGCAAAACATTGACCCAGACTTGAAAGCTCCGCAAATTTTAGTGCTTGCACCAACTCGTGAGTTGGCTGTACAAGTTGCTGAAGCAATGAGCGATTTCTCTAAACATATGAACCGCGTGAACGTTGTTGCCCTGTATGGTGGTCAACGTTATGACGTGCAATTACGTGCATTGCGCCAAGGGCCACAAATTGTTGTGGGTACACCAGGTCGTCTGCTTGATCACCTGAAACGTGGCACGTTAGATTTATCTAAATTAAAAGGCTTAGTCTTAGACGAAGCTGATGAAATGCTGCGTATGGGCTTCATTGAAGATGTTGAAAACATCATGAGCCAAATTCCAGCAGAACACCAAACTGCGCTGTTCTCTGCAACAATGCCTGAGCCAATTCGTCGTATTACACGTCGTTTTATGAAAGACCCGAAAGAAATTCGTATTCAGGCTAGCATTACAACTCGTCCAGATATTGCTCAAAGCTATTGGACTGTGTACGGCATGCGTAAAAATGAAGCGTTAGTACGTTTCTTAGAAGCAGAAGACTTTGACGCAGCGATTATTTTCGTGCGTACCAAAAATGCAACATTAGAAGTCGCTGAAGCGTTAGAACGCAATGGCTACAACAGTGCGGCACTAAACGGTGACATGAACCAAGCACTGCGTGAACAAACTTTAGAACGCTTAAAAGATGGCCGTTTGGATATCTTGATCGCGACTGACGTTGCAGCGCGTGGTCTGGACGTTGAGCGTATTAGCTTAGTGGTTAACTACGACATCCCAATGGATGCAGAGTCTTACGTTCACCGCATCGGTCGTACTGGCCGTGCAGGTCGTGCAGGTCGTGCATTACTGTTCGTTGAGAACCGTGAGCGCCGTCTGCTGCGTAACGTTGAACGTACCATGAAGCTGACTATTCCTGAGGTTGAGCTGCCAGATGCTGATCTGCTGAGCCAACGTCGTCAGGCGAAATTCGCTGAGAAAATTCAACAGCAATTAGAAAGCAGTGATTTAGACCAATACCGTTCACTGTTAGCGAAAATGTCTCCATCAGAAGATGTGGATATGGAAACGTTAGCTGCGGCGTTATTGAAGATGGCTCAAGGTGAACGTGCTCTGATCCTGCCACCAGATGCACCGCGTCGTCCACGTCGTGAATTCAATGACCGTGATGACCGCCGTGGTGGTGACCGTCGTGACCGTAATAGCAATGGCAACGGTTTTGACCGTGCAGAGCGTGGCGAACGTGGTGGCCGTCGTGAGCGTCGTGATGTTGGTGACATGGAAATGTACCGTATCGAAGTTGGTCGTGATGATGGTGTGGAAGTTCGTCACATTGTTGGTGCGATTGCTAACGAAGCGGATATCAGCAGCCGTTATATCGGTAATATCAAATTGTACGGAACTCACTCGACAATTGAATTACCAAAAGGTATGCCAACAGATGTGCTAACTCACTTAAGCCGTGCGCGTATTTTGAATAAACCAACGCAAATGCAACTGATCGGTGATGCACAGCCATTCGAACGCCGCGGTGGCGGTGAGCGTCGTGGTGGCCCACGCCGTGAAGGTGGTAGCGAAGGTGGTTTCGGTGCAGGTCGTCGTAATGACCGTGGCGGTGAGCGCCGTGGTGGTGGTGAACGTCGTGGTGGTGGTAACCGTGACCGTGGTAATTCCGCTCCACGCCAAGATGGCCCGAATGCGGCACCTCGTCGTCGTAGCAGCAGTCATAACGCGTAATTGCTAGGTTTTAGGGAAGTTATTCCCTAATAAAATGAAAACCCGCACTTCTTGGAAATGCGGGTTTTTTGTTAGCCATTTTTACCTAAGTATGTAGTAGCGATAAAGCGTTTTTTCTAAATCTTGTGCTGTGCTGATAAAAAGTAGGATAACAACGTGATTTGTTTGCATATCAAATTCATATAAACAACGATACTGGCTAGTTATATCGATTCGCTCCCGAATTAGTAGACCATTATCGGCTAACATTTGATTTGGGCGATAACACTTAGGATCTTCTGATATTGCTCTAACGGATGATAAAAGTAGCTCATCAACAAACGCGGCTGCTTGAACACTGCTCATAAAATTGATTTTAAACGATTCTACATCCTGTAGTGACCATAATGCAGTTTCTGCGAGGGTGACCGTATAGGGGTGTTCCATCACAATTTCCTTTCATTATTTTCTTGCTGCACGTAATTTTTCTAGCGCTTCTTCTGGTGATAAGGTTCTTTTATTTTTAACATCATCTTTTGCTGCCATCACCAATTTTAGCAGCGCATTTGCTTGGCGCTCTCTTTCCCTTTCTTTTAGCTCTATTTCACGTTCTTCACTTGTTTGGATAAACAGCTCAGATTGCCCATTTTTTGTTACAAAAACGCCGCCCTTAAAGAGCTCAGGGTTACCAAGGCCTTCACGTGCTGCTTTTTGCGACATTGTATTAGACATATTTTGTTCCTATAAATAGTGAACACACAACCCAGAATAACGTATTGTGTATTTTTTGAACTTATATTTCTGATTATAGAAAAAATCAGTTAGATGTACAAATTTATTATTAATTTATACACCAAGTTTGTGCGTAGGAAGTTGAAGCGTCACTCAAACCAACCCCAGTGCCTCTTTTAGTGGCTTGAGGTAACGGCGGCTGACAGGAATATGTTCACCAGAGCTGAGCACCAACTCGGCTTGCCCGCTATCACCAAACAAAATTTCATTCAGTTGGGTCATATTCACCAAATATTGTCGGTGGCAGCGCACCAGCGGGGTACGCATCTCTAATGTGCGTAGTGTCAGCTCAGTAAAACCTTCTTGTCCTTGTGTGCTCATCACATAAACACCGCTCATACGCGATGTGACATACAAAACTTCATCAAGCTTCATCAAGTAAATACGGCTATGGCCTGTACACGGGATAAATTTCAGCGGCTCATTGTTGCCCAGAAGTTCAAGGTTCTGCTTTTGCTTACCTTGGCGTAAGCGATTTAAGGTTTTTTCGAGTCGTTCAGGTTCAAGGGGTTTTAACAGGTAATCAAACGCATGTTCTTCGAATGCTTGGATGGCAAATTCATTGAAGGCGGTCAGAAATACAATATAAGGGCGGTCTTCGGGATCCAACATGCGCACCATTTCTAAGCCTGTTAGTCGCGGCATTTGGATATCAAGAAAGACCACATCAGGCTTTTTTTTATGAATGATGCCTATTGCCTCGATGGCGTTCGCGCATTCACCAATAATGTCAATATCATCGTGTTCTTCGAGTAAGCAACGGACGTTTTCCCGCGCAAGGGGTTCATCATCAACAATTAATACATTCATAGGGTTACATTATCATTATTAGGGTGCCGCCAAGTACGGCAGACGGATTTTCATTCGGGTAAATTTTTCTGGTTCATGTTCTACGTTAATGCCATATTGTTCGCCATATTTTAAGCGCAGGCGTCTATCGACCAAGCCCATCCCAAGGCCATCACTTTGTTTTGCTGGTTTATATAACCCCGCATTGTCCTCTATTTCGATATATACATGTTCACTGCCGATATAGCTGCGTATTGTAATATATCCTGTCTCTAATAACTGTGAGGTGCCGTGTTTAATTGCATTCTCAACAAGGGGTTGCAAGGTAAATGCGGGCAGTTCGACGTGTTTAGCTTCTTCTTGAATTTCAATATGGATTTGCAAGCTATCTTGAAAACGCGCTTTTTCTATCTGTAAATAGGCATTGATATGTTCGATTTCCTCACCCAAGGTAGCGCTTTGTTCTGGACGTTTGAGGTTATTACGGAAAAAGGTCGAAATATATTGAACCAACTGCCCCGCTTGTTGGCTGTCTTTGCGGATCACGGCCTGCAACGTATTGAGTACATTAAACAAAAAGTGAGGATTCACTTGGGCATGGAGTAGTTTCACTTCCGATTGCAGTAGTGACTGTTTATTGCGTTCGTATTGACCCGCTAAGATTTGTGCAGAAAACAAGCTGGCAATACCTTCGCCTAATGTACGGTTAATTGAGCTAAATAAGCTATTTTTGGCCTCATAAAGCTTTATGGTGCCAATGACTCGGTCATTTTCACCCCGTAAGGGGATGACGAGAGCAGAGCCGAGTTTACACGTTGGGCACAGAGAACACTTATAGGGTGTTTCATTGCCATCAGCATAAACAACTTCGTTATTATCAATGGCTTGTCTGGATTGATTGGATGAGATTGGTGTGCCAGGTCGGTGATGGTCTGCACCGATACCAATAAAGGCGAGTATTTTTTCTCGATCCGTAATTGCAACCGCGCCAATTTCGAGTTCTTGATAAATAATTTTGGCGACCTTCATACTGTTATCTGCATTGAAGCCTTTGCGTAAAATACCCTCAGTGGTTAAGGCGATTTTAAGGGCTTGTGCAGAAAAGGCTGTGGTGTATTTTTCCACAATCGCACGTCTGTCGAGCAGAATACGAATAAACATGGCAGCGCCAATGGTATTCGCGACCAGCATTGGTGCGACAATACTTCTCACCAGTTCAACCGCTTCATCGAAGGGGCGAGCCAATAACAGGATAATGAGCATCTGAAGGACTTCAGCAACAAACGTGGCACAACTGGCGGTAACAGGGTTAAAAATTTTATTAATTTCACCGCGTTTCATATAGTAACGATGCACCAACCCACCAATTAGCCCTTCCACAATCGTCGAAACCATACAGGCAAATGCACTCATTCCCCCTAATGAATAGCGGTGGATCCCACCTGTAAAACCGACAGCAAATCCAACAGCAGGGCCACCAAGTAAGCCGCCTAATACCGCACCAATAGCACGAGTGTTAGCGATGGAGTCATTGATATGCAGGCCGAAATACGTCCCAATAATACAAAACACAGAGAAAATCAGGTAACACATCACCTTATGAGGTAAGCGGATGGTGACCTTTAATAATGGAATGACGAGCGGAGTGCGGCTAAGGGCCCAAGCAATAACCAGATAGACGCACATTTGTTGGAGTAATAATAAAATTAAATCAAATTCGTACATGCTTGTCATATGCTCGTCATATTTCACATTGTGGGGGTGTTGACTGCG
>NZ_JAMPNZ010000023.1:0-41026 GCF_028479625.1 Providencia sp. PROV197 | reverse complement strand
TATACTGATGTATGCTCCCCAAGATATCCTCTCTGGTCGCCTACCCACAATGCGAACTATTTAGAGCATGGCTCGTTAAATTTTGCATTGTGGTAAGTGGAGAATTCGGCGATTTCACGACAGACTTTTTAGCGCTGTGTATGAGCGGAATTATTCACTTGGGCTATCTATTTTTAATATTTATTTTCTTCGTAATTATACCGTAAGTCATTGGTTAAGTAATCGACATTTGAATTAGGGTGTTTCATCACTATTTGACATAAGAAAAAAATCGATTCAATATTAGACAAAGACCTGCCTTTTCGTGATCTTGCGCACGAATATATTAACGCTATACCTAATTTTCTTGTCATACTCTAGGGATAATAGTTTCCCCCGTTATTATTTAAGGTTCGCATAAATAATGAAAAAAAGAACAATAGTACTGATTTTGCTGATGCTTATCTTAATTGCAGCAGCGGCGTTGTTTCATTCCCATAATCAATATTTATTGTTACAGGGAGAAGTGGATGCACCTGAAGTGATTGTGACTTCAAAAGCCAAAGGACGTGTGATGGAACGGCATGTAGAGCGTGGCGATGATGTTAAACAGGGACAATTATTGTTAACCCTTGAAAGCCCTGAACTGCAAGCACAGTATGAAGCTGCCAAAGCAGCAAGAGACCAAGCCAAAGCACAACTTGACCAATCTCTAAATGGGACACGAGCGGAAACTATTCGCGACTTACAAGCATCGTTAGCGCAAGCCAATTCGCAATACCAAAATGCATCCCGGGAATATGCGCGTTTAAGTAATTTAAAAAGCAAAGGCTATGTTTCAGCAAATGAGCTGGATAATGCACGTAAAGCCAAAGAGGTTGCTTTCTCACAAGTCCAAGGGGCAAAAGCCCGTTTAGATGAAGGGCAACATGGGGACCGTATTGAGCAGCGTCACCAATATGAGGCGGCTTTACAGCAAGCAGAGCAAAAACTGGCTGAGATCCAAGTACAAATTGATGATTTACAGGTCAAAGCCCCTGTCGATGGTGAAGTTGGCCCCATTCCTGCCGAAATTGGTGAGTTATTCAATGCGGGGAGCCCGCTGGTATCACTGATCCGCCTACCGCAAGCATATTTTATTTATAATCTGCGCGAAGATATTTTAGTGGGTGTGAAAAAAGGCGATAAAGTTCAGCTCGATATCCCCGCTTTAGGTAATAAAATGGTTGAGGCAGAAATTCGTTATATTGCACCAAAAGGGGACTATGCGACGAAACGAGCGACGCGTGCAACAGGGGATTTTGACTTAAAAACCTTTGAAATTCGTTTATATCCTGTTGAGCCAATCGATGGGTTAAGACCTGGTATGAGTGTGTTATGGCACTGGGATAAGTAAAGGTGTTGCCATGAAATTAAAGTTCGCTTGGCACGGCTTTGAACATGCTTTTAGCCGCGAAACACAAATGGCTATCCGTAGCCCTGTTTTTCATTGGTTGAGCTGGTTGTTCCCGCTGATGTTGTTTACGTTAGTTAGCGCTAACTTTTCTGAGGGAACTTTGATGGATCTGCCTGTTTCGGTGGTGGATGATAACCATAGCCCAGTGTCTCGGCAAATTATTCGCGATCTGAATGCGGGACCTCATGCAGATGTAAAAACGGTGGACGATAACCTCAGTACCTCCATTAAAAGGCTGGGGAGCTCAAAAGACTACGCATTATTGTATATTCCCCATAATTTCGAAGAGGATGTTCTTCGCGGGCGTCAGCCTGAATTACGGATGTATTACAATGCATTATTTTACGCGTCAGGGAGTTACGCTATTCAGGACTTTAGTGGGCTGGTGGCAGAACTCAATGCGAAATACCGTCAAGAAATGGCAAAGTCGATGGGAAAAGCCTTGCCGCCGTTAGCGCAAGTGACACTTTCCTATGACAGCTTGTTCAATCCAAGTGGCAGTTATATTTATTATCAACAGTTTGCCGCGACAATCCATATGCTCCAACTGTTTGTAGTAACGGCGACAATTTACACGATGTCGCGCGGTACGACTTTGCAGAGTGTCAAGCCTTTTGCCACTGCTTTGTTAGGTAAAATGGCACCTTATACGTTATTTTTCAGTACATTATTATCCATTGAACTGGCAGCATTAGTCACAATTTTTGACGCCAAAGTGATAGGGAACCCGCTGTATATGATTGTGGTTGGTTTCTTCTATGTGATAGCGGCGCAAAGTATCGGGTTGTTGCTCTTTAGCTTTACCTCGAGCGCCATCATGGCTTACAGCTTAATCGGGATGCTAGTGAGTATCGCATTAGCTTTCTCTGGGATGGCTGTGCCTGAATTAGCGATGATTTTGCCTGCGCAGATTATTTCGAATATCGAGCCGTTAACTCATACGCTTAATGCAATGTTTGATATTTTCTTACGAGAAATTTCGTTTGGTCGGATAGTCGAAGTCTGTTTGTTTTTACTGATTTACCCTGTTGTTACCGCTTTTTTAGTGCGTAAGCGTTTGGTGAAACGATTGGAAACCCAAGGAGGCGCTGCATAATGACTGTGTATTTTGCGACCTTCCGGAAAGTGTTACTTGGGATGCTAGAAAAACCTATGTGGCTGCTCCTTTTGGTGTCACTGTGTGTGATGAGTTTGGTGTATGCGAGACCCGTATTATGGGACTTACCTGTTGCGGTGATTGATATGGATCACAGCACGGCGAGCCGCGAATTGATCCGTGATTTAGATGCGACCCCTAAAGTGCAGTTGCACGGTTATGATAATCTTGCGCAAGCTCGCCAAGATATGATTGCTCGAAAATTATTTGCGATAATTATCATTCCAACAGATTTTCAACAACATTTATTAAGTGGTAAAAATATTACCGTGCCTGTGTATGGGGATGCAACAAACCGCTTGGCGAGTGGGCAAATTCAGCAGGAGCTTTCTAAGGCGTACCAAACATTGCTTAATGCCTATAACACGCAATTATTAACCAAAGCGGGTTATAGCCAAGAACAAGCCAAGGTCATTATTACCCCTGTGCGTAGTGAAACAGAGCCCTTGTATAACCCAGGTGTTAGCTTTGCGGCGATTGTTTTCCCAGGTTTGTTGGTTATGCTGTTACAACACTCCTTGTTGATTGCTTGCGTGCGAGTCAGTATTGCTGTTCGTTCTACACCTAAAGGAAAACCGCCGTTAGCTGTTTATTTAGGGGCATTATCGGCGTTGATCCCGATTTGGCTGTTTTTATCAACGGTATTTTTTGCCCTTTGGCCATGGGTATTGGGGTTCCGACAAGAAGCGCCACTGTATGTGATTTGGTTGTTTACTTTCCCATTCTTGTTAGCTGTGCTTGGCCTTGGCAAGTTGGTCACGGAATGCTTACGCAGTGTGGAAATGATTTACTTAACATTGGCGTTTATCACTACACCCGTGTTTTATATGTCAGGTACGATTTGGCCGTTACAAGCCATGCCCGATTGGGTGCGAATGATAGCCTCTGCACTGCCGTCTACATGGGCAACAAATGCCATGGCTGGCCTTAACCAAATGGGCTTACCGTTTAGTGATGTACTTATGGATATTGTGATGATGCTGACGCTAGGCGTGATTTATACCGTCATCGGGGTCTTTATTGGTATGCTGCGTGATGGGGAGTTACGTCATTTAACTCACTCGTTTAACCGCTGGCGTCGGCACCACCGCTAGGTTTCTACTCATTCGAAAATAAGCCTGCCATAATGTGAGGTTCGATGGTTTGAGACACCATTTGAGCCTCTTTACTTAATGTTTCCCAGTCATCGGGGGGATCCCCAGCTTTCAGCATGGTGGAAAAGACTTTGTAGGCATCATTCTTTGAGCCATAAGCACGTAATGTACTGAAGTCGTTCACCCAGCCAATGATGATAGTGTTATTCTTCTCACTATAACGGAAGAATAAGCGAAATTGCTGTAAGAATTTAGCTCGAAACCAATGTTTATGTTCTGTACCTAACGTGTTTCCTTGGTAAAACATCGGGTCGAGTGGGTTAACGGCTATACGCTCTTCAATGACCTTATTGATTGCAGCCAATAATTTGGTTGGTGCTTTCTTTTTATAGCCTGCTGGATCGGCAATTTTTAAGGATTGAACTGTGCTGACTAATGCCACTAGCTGCTCTAAAAAACAGGCGTGAAAAAAAATTTTCCATCCATTAATTTCTAACATTTCCCTGTTACCTCATCTTACTCGTCAGTCAGTGGCGCATCTAAATCAATATTTATATTAGCGGTCAGTTCATTGATCTTATTCCATAATGCTACAGGGGCAGGGTAGATATGTCGTGGGTTTTCTCTCATGTCTTTCTCAAGGAATGCCAAAAATTGAGAGACAATTGGGTCGTCTTGTGGCTCAGTTTGGCGAGACATAATGACATTACCATCCGCAAGTAGCGAATATTCAATGGTTTCACCGGGTTTTAATTGTAGAGCATCACGTATAGCGGCGGGGATCGTTGTTTGGCTGCGTTCGGTCAGGCGGGATTTGGCACGCAGCGATACCGTAGCTGGGTTTAAATCAATCATTTTATTTACCTCATCGCATTTCATTCTGCAAAGAGTGTAATGCAAATGCATTGTGCAATGCAAGTGCATTACTTTTTATGTGTGCGAATATGATTTAACTAAGACACCATAGACAAGCCCGCAATTTGTCGCCAATAGCCGTTACAGCTCTGGTTTTCAATACGCAATGGCACCATGCCATCTTCATTTGCTTTAAACTGAGTAAGTATATCTAAGGACTCAACGCTTTCAGGGGAAATGCGCACAATATCCACCAAACCTTTCATCGATGCCAACTCATTCCCGAGGTTATAGCAGTCACCACTGAGTGTTTGGATACCATTTAAGGTAAACACTTGTTGTTGCTCTTGGGAAAGCACCTTGCGCCCTTGAGGGTAATTAATACAGCAGGTTTCACAATCATCTTTTTGTTTGTTTTCTGAACGTGCGGTAAAGCAGCGTGCAGAATAGGCAAGGGGAAGATGACCGTAGCTCATGACCTCCACCTCGAATTTATGACGAATACCGATTTCTTCACATTGATTGAGTAAGTTAATCAGCCAATCACGGGAGAGCTCAACAGGCATGCACCAACGGGTCATTCCTTGGCGCAGTAGAATATTCAGCGCTTGGGCGTTGTAGCAGTTGAGGCCATGCCCAGCCACAAATGGCAGTTTTCTATCCACTAACATGTTAATCACGCCAAAGTCGTGCGCTTCAAGTAAAAACTCGCCGTTATCGACTAATTTTGTTATTTCTTTTAGTTCTGAAGGTGCTTGCAGTAGAGCAAGGGAGCTCAATACAATCTGCTTGCCACTTTTAGCTAATTGCTGGGCAAGATCTATCCAATCATTGGGTTTCATTTCACGGCGCTTGCTACACACCATTTCACCGAGATAGATAATATCAGCTTCACTTTGCATAGCGAGTTGATAAAAGTCGTTTAATGTCTGTTTTGACCAGTAATAAAGCACTGATCCTAAAGAGTACTGCATGATAGTTTTACCTTTTAATTATTGCCATTTGCGATGATAAGCACCCAATGTGGTTTGACTTCCTTCAGAAAGCTTTCCTAGCGCTTTCATCCATTTAGGATCGGTGACAAAGTTATCGGGGTTGGCTTTATAACGGTCAATGGCTTGGCGCCAAATACGTGCCACTTCAGAAACATAAGCGGGGCTACGTTGGCGACCTTCAATTTTCACGGAGGCAATATTCGCCGCCATTAGCTCAGGTAATAATTCAATCGTATTCAAGCTGGTGGGCTCTTCGAGAACATGGTATTTCTGCTCATCCACCAAATAGCGCCCTTTACACAAAGTGGGGTAACCTGCGTTTTCATCGGCTTTATAGCGGTCGATAAGTACATTATTTAGGCGTGATTCCATGCCATCAGCCGTTTGTTGCCAACGCACAAAGCGGGCAGGGGAACAGGCTCCAACGGTATTTGGGGATTCTCCCGTTAGATAAGAGGATAAATAACAGCGCCCTTCAGCCATAATACACAGGCTGCCAAATGCAAACACTTCGAGGGGAACAGGGCTATTTTTTGCCAGCTGTTTAACTTGATGAATCGAGAGTACGCGAGGCAGTACCACACGGTGAACATCAAAGTTGCGTTGGTAAAAGCGGATCGCTTCGGTGTTGGTTGCAGAGGCTTGAACAGAAACATGTCTTTCAATGTGCGGATATTTAGTGGCGGCGTACTCTAGCATCGCGATATCGGCGATAATCAGGGCATCAGCGCCAAGGTCAGCGGCAAGATCTACCGAATCTTGCCACCTTTGGTAGCCATCTGGGTGAGCAAATGTATTGATGGCGATATGTAGTTTGCGATTGCGGCTGTGAATATAACGTTCTGCTTCATGCAGTTTTTTTTGCGTAAAATTTAAACCTGCAAAATGGCGTGCGTTAGTATCATTTTTTAGCCCGATATACACCGCATCAGCCCCATTATCCACGGCGGCTTTTAAAGCAGGTAAGTTTCCTGCTGGGCAGAGTAATTCCATTGACCTATCCCTGTATAAATTTTGATAGCCGCTATTTTAGTCAAGGGAACTGTTATAGATTTTGATTTAGAGCAGAGAAATTGTTAATGGATGTTTGTATTCGTTAAGCAAATAGCAAAACAGGTAGATAAAAAATAAATATTGGCGAGATGGGCAAAAATTGATATAGGATCAGACTCATGACCCTATTTTTTGGCAAGATACTTATCATAACCCAAATAACGCATCAATAATATCAATGAATGTGATTATTGATTGTTAGAATTTTTTTAAATTGTGTGTATAGACAACATGTTACCCTAATTACTTCGAGCTGCTACTCTGATTAGGTAGTTACACGAAAACGGGCAGACAATGAATACGGGAGTCAGTATTGTGTTAGGTAAAATTCGTTCTCAACTCATCACAAAAGGCCCTTCACTTTTGAAATTGCCTTTAAAAGTGACCCCATTTGCTGTGCAGCGTCAGGTACTTGAACAACTGTTAAGTTGGCAGTTTCGTGAGTCAGTAAAAGAAGGGGAGCTTGATTTTCTAGAAGATAAATGGCTCAAAGTCGAGATCTACGATTTAGCGTTGGTGTGGTTTATCAGCTTGCAAGACGGCCAGCTTGTGGTTAAGAAACATGCAGAAGAAGATGTCAGCGTCAGCGGTAATGCCAATGATTTAGTACTGATCGCGGCTCGCAAAGAAGACCCAGATACATTGTTTTTTCAACGCCGTTTGGTAATTGAAGGGGATACCGAGTTAGGGTTATACGTGAAAAACTTGATGGATGCTTTTGAGCTCGAAAATATGCCAGCGCCATTGCGGTTTGCATTATTGCAACTCGCTGGAGTGATAAAAACGGTACAAGACAACGAGGACGCAGAGCATAAAACGCCTGTGTTGACCTCATGCTAATTCGGGTTGAAATTCCTGTTGATGCCATGGGCATTGATAGATTGCTGCGTGAAACCTTCCCAACTGAAGCGGAAGCTAACCTTGTTCAGCATTTACGTGAAGATGGTTTGCTGACATTGGGGGTTGTTGCCACGAATGATAATGGCGAAGTGATAGGTTATGTTGGTTTCACGCCTGTTGACCTAAATGGTGAAGATGTACAGTGGGTAGGGTTGGCACCTTTAGCTGTTAATAAAGCTCATCAAGGGCAAGGCATTGCAGAGAAACTGGTTTATGAGGGGTTAGATAGCCTGAATGAATTTGGTTATGCTGCAGTCGTTGTGCTTGGCGATGAACGTTACTATTCACGCTTTGGATTTGTCCCTGCTTCTAAACATCATATTCGTTGCCAATGGCCAGAGCTACAAGCTCACTTTTTAATTTGTGGGTTAGAAAATGGTGGGATAGGCGAGCAGCAAGGTGATGTGGTCTATTCTTCACATTTTGATAATTTGACCTGAGTTAAATAAGCGGTCAAATCGCTGGGCTGGTCGATGACCAGCCTTTCTTTTGTCTTTTTACTCAGTTGCTTCACCTTATATTCCATTTGGGATGCGGCTGAACGCGAACCGATCAGACATGAAAATGCTAATGTTAATGGCATTTTCCCTCTCAATGCTTTTGCCCCCGTTCCTGCTTTGTGTTGCTCAAACCGGCGCTGCACATCCGTCGTGATCCCACAATAAAGTGCGTTATTTTTCTCTCGCACTAGGTAGATATACCAGCTATTTTGCTTTAACTCGCTTTTTTCTGAGGTGATATTTGTCATTTTGTGCTGCTTTTTTAGTTAAAAACAATGGGTTAAAGACGAATATATTCGTTAAGGGAGTTATTTATAACACATTAATATATAAATAAAAAAGGCAATAAAGTTGTTACAAAGCTGTAACCTCAACATAGGTTATCATTCAGTTTATTTGAATAACTATAGCAAAATATGCTAATTTTCATTCTAATTTAAAGCGCATAATATGATCCATATCACAGGGGGACAGTAAAAACCCCGATTAAAAATCAAGTTTACAAAAAGGAACATACGATGAAAAAATCAACATTATTTGCTGCTGCTTTAGCTTTGGGTGCTGCATCATTTGGTTCAATGGCGGCTGATGAAGTTCAACATTCTAGTCAACCAGCTGCGGGTTATGTCTCAGTTACTGGTGCAGTTAGCGTAAATGACCTGACAGCACAATTAGCCAAAAAAGCTGATGAAGCTGGTGCAACTTCTTTCCGTGTGATTTCTGCTGGCGGTGAAAACTCAATGAGTGGTACTGCAGCTATTTATAAATAATTTTATTCGTCATAATTCACGTTACAGCGTTGTTGGCTACGTTTACTCGCACTAGTCACATACTTATGTATGCTCCTAGCGTCTCGTTCACTTGCCGCCTAGCTGTACCACGAATTATTTAGAATAAATACTCGAATTTAGTTGGCGTATAGACCTAAAAATATTTAGGTTAATATTTCAGCTAGTTAGAGTATAGTAATAGCGAATTTTATGCCTACGTTCAGAACAGTTTAAGCAAGCTTAAGGGGAATCCCCCAAAAGCTTGTTCTGAACGGGTTTATATGGAAACCGCTATGACGCCTGAACAAACTTTAAAACACATCCAACGCTATATTGCCCGCCAACACGTTTTCTCTCTTTTTACTCATCATAACAATGATATTTGGCCTGCCAGTTGTTACTATGCATTTGATGCGAAAACGATGTGTCTGATTTTAATGACAGACCCGAATTCAAGGCATGGGCAATTGATGGTGGCTAACCCGCAAGTTGCTGGCACAATATCAGCGCAGACCAAAGCTGTTAATGCAATACAAGGTATTCAATTTACAGGTGAAATTAAAATATTAGAAGGTGAGGAAGAACGGCTTGCCCGCGGTTTTTACTGTCGTCGTTTCCCTGTGGCATTAGTAGCGAAACTGCCTGTTTGGCAGCTTCACTTGCAGAATATTAAAATGGTCGATAATAAATTAGGTTTTGGCACCAAGCTATATTGGGAACAGCAAATTTAACGTAGTTTGTGGATCACCTGATTTGAACTGCCGCGCCAAATTAAGCGCGGGTCATGTAAATCCTGCTCAAATTTACCGTCAATCACGGTATTAACTAAACTCACCACTTTTTGTTGTTCAAGCGTCAAATCACTTAATATGTATCCTGTCCATAACCAAATGTCTTTATCTGGGCAAACCGTTTTCACTCGCTTCACTAACTTGAGCACCGCTGGCAAATTAGCTGGGTGCAGAGGGTCTCCGCCAGAAAGGGAGAGCCCTTGTCGGCGGATGCGGGTATCTTGCAAATCTTGAATGATTTGGTCTTCCATTTCTTGAGTGAATGGCACACCTGAATCCACTCGCCACGTACTTTGATTGTAGCAACCGCGGCACTGGTGGACGCACCCCGCGACAAACAGTGTGCAGCGGGTACCAGGGCCATTAACCACATCAACAGGGTAATATTGGTGATAATTCATACCATTAACCTATTTGACCATTGCCTAAATGCTTGATACGGCGCTTTACTTCTTCTTGTTTACCTGCATTAAACGGGCGTGCATCTGGGCTACCTAAATAACCACATACACGGCGGATCACTGAAACGCGGTTGGTGTCATGGTTACCGCAAGCTGGGCAGGTAAACCCTTTGCTGGTACAAGAAAACTCGCCAGAAAAGCCACATTCATAACATTCATCTATCGGTGTGTTGGTGCCATAATAAGGAACGTGTTGATAGCTATAATCCCACACGTCTTCTAGCGCTCTGACATTATGTTGCAAGTTCGGGTATTCGCCGTAACAGATAAAACCGCCATTCGCGATTGCAGGGTACGGCGCTTCAAAGTCAATTTTGTCGTACGGATTGACTTGTTTTTCAACATCTAAATGGAAGCTATTGGTGTAGTAGCCTTTATCTGTGACGCCATTAATGACGCCGAATTCCGCGGTATCGATGCGGCAAAAACGGTCACACAAGTTTTCGCTCGGCGTGCTATATAAGCTGAAGCCGTAGCCTGTTTGTGCTTTCCACTCATCGGTTGCTTGGCGTAAGCGAGCGACAATAGCGACTGCTTTTTCACGTAACTTTTCGTTGTCATACACGTGGGTTTCTGAACCGAATAGTGCATTGATCGTTTCATGTAACCCAATGTAGCCTAAGGAAATTGATGCTCGACCATTTTTGAAAATCTCAGCAACATTGTCGTCTGCTTTTAATCTTACACCACACGCACCTTCCATATATAGGATAGGAGCAACGCGGGCTTTTACGGTTTCTAAGCGGGCAATGCGTGTCATTAAGGCTTTTTTCGCGATAGCGAGGCGCTCATCTAAGAGTGCCCAGAATGCATCTTCACTACCTTGTGCTTCAATAGCGATACGCGGTAAGTTCAGGCTAATGACACCTAAATTGTTGCGGCCATCATGAATTTGTTCGCCATTTTCTTCATAAATCCCTAAAAAGCTACGGCAACCCATTGGCGTTTTAAATGAGCCAGTGACATCAACAACACGATCATAATTGAGAATATCGGGGTACATGCGCTTGCTGGCACACTCTAATGCTAATTGCTTAATATCGTAATTTGGATCGCTAAGTTTGTGGTTTAGGCCATCTTTGATAGCGAAAACCAGTTTAGGGAACACGGCGGTTTTGCGGTTTTTACCTAGGCCCGCAATACGGTTTTTTAGAATAGATTGCTGAATTAAACGCGCTTCTTTTGACGTACCCAACCCAAAGCCAAATGTAACGAATGGCGTTTGGCCATTAGCAGTATGTAGCGTATTTACTTCATACTCTAAAGACTGGAATGCATCGTAGCATTCTTTATCGGTACGGCTTTGCGCGTAACCTTCTGCATCTGCAATTCCCCACTCTTGTGCGACTTCTAAGTGTTTTTGGTAACTGATCGCCACATAAGGGGCTAAAATTTCATCAATTCGATTGATGGTTGTACCGCCATAAATATGGCTAGCAACTTGAGCAATAATTTGTGCTGTTACCGCTGTTGCAGTTGAAATAGATTTAGGAGGCTCAATTTCTGCATTTCCCATCTTAAATCCATCAGTTAACATACCTTTTAGGTCAATAAGCATACAGTTAAACATGGGGAAAAATGGCGCATAATCGAGGTCATGGTAGTGAATTTCGCCTCTTTCATGAGCTAGAACGACATCGCGAGGTAAAATATGCTGTTTGGCGTAATGCTTTGCCACAATCCCTGCGAGTAAGTCTCGTTGAGTTGGGATCACTTTACTGTCTTTATTGGCATTTTCGTTGAGTAAGGAAACATTACTTTGTTCAATCAATCCGCGAATATCATGGGTTAGTTGACTGCGTTTTTCACGCTCACTGTCCCTATCATGGCGATATTCGATGTAGGCACGGGCTAAATCTTTGTATGGCCCTGCCATCAGTTGGTTTTCGACAGCGTCTTGGATCTCCCCAATATCCACTTGGCTACGGTTGCAAAGTTGCTCAGTGACGATAGAGGCAACTTGAAGACAATAATCGTCATCCTTAACATCCACCGCAGCGGCAGCGCGCTTTACGGCTTCTTGAATCCTCGGAAGGTCAAAATTGACCTGACAACCATCTCTTTTAATGACAACCGTTCCCACTGTCTCTCTCCTTTTTAAGTTATCCACAGTGATAACGGCGTTATCCGTTATCTTCCTACTGAGCGTTTTTCTGTGGATAAAATGTGAATAAATACTACATATTGTGTCTATGTTGGTAATTAAAGCACAATATATAGGTTATTGCTTTTTTTTAGCTGACATTAGTTTGATCCAAAACAAAGAAAATAATTAAGTACCTGAATATCCAAAGCGGCGCTGAAAATAAATAATTTTGTGGGTAATAAAAAAGTTTCACTTAAGTTTCGATGCGGTTAATGGATGTGACGCAGTATTTGAGAAAGGCAATAAGCAGGAATAAGGGGATTGGGGAGAACAACACCCCACAGATATCATGGGGTGTCTATATTGAATTAAGCGTTATTTGCGAACGGCAATGGCTTCAATTTCAATTTTCACGTCTTTTGGCAGACGAGCAACTTCAACACAAGAACGTGCTGGGAATGGTGCGTTGTGTTGTTTGAAGAATTCTTCATAGGTTGCATTGACTGTTGCAAAGTCATTTAAGTCTTTAACGAATACAGTGGTTTTAACGATATCTGCTGCGGTTAAGCCTGCTTTTTCTAAGATTGCTTTGACGTTAGCCAGTGATTGGCGAGTCTGTGCAGCGATATCTTCAGGCACTTCCCCTGTTTTTGGATCAACAGGGATTTGGCCTGAAGTGATAACCATGCTACCCAAATCAACGCCTTGAACGTATGGGCCAATGGCTGCGGGTGCGTTTTCTGTATTGATTTCGTATGACATAATTACTCCGTTTCATCACGTAAGAGAAGCGACTCACCTAATATAACCTAGGCTGAGCCACATTTTTATGGCTATTAGGCGCTATTAAAACACGGATTGCGCCCAGACAACACCGAAGTCTACGCTGAAATAACCTATTGATTATTGATCACGGCGTCTCTATCGAACTCTTTTTCACAGAAACGGCAAGTCAGAGCGACTTCTTTGCCCACTTTTTTCACGCGGAAACTGCTTGAAACGGGTTCATTGTGGCTAATGCAGTTGCTATTTGGGCATACCAGTACGTTATCAATATGCTCTGGCAACGTTAATTCTAATTTTTCAACAACTTGGTAATCTTCAATACGGTTTACGGTCGCTTCAGGCGCGTACATCGCCAGTTGGTTGGCTTGTTCAGGGGTTAAAAAGGTATTCTCAATTTTGATAATATCTTTTTTACCCAGATTACTAGAGGGTAAATTTAGCCCAATAGTTATGCGCTCATCTGTTTTGGTCAATTTAAATAATTTCAGTAGCTTAAAACCAATTTGAGCAGGAATATGGTCGATAACCGTACCGTGGCTAATGGCTTCAACTTGTAGTTTATGGTCGTGTGTCATGGTGTTGTCCTCCTCAGATAGCCAATTCTTTATTTAAAACCAGTGATAGCAACGCTTGGCGTGCATAGATGCCGTTACCTGCTTGCTGGAAGTAATACGCATAAGGGGTGCTATCAACATCGACTGTGATTTCATCGATACGTGGTAGTGGGTGCAAGACTTTTAGATTCGATTTTGCCGAGTGCAGGTCTTCAGCACGCAAGATAAATTGCGCTTTTACATTGGCATATTCAGATGGGTCGAGGCGCTCTTTTTGGACGCGAGTCATATACAGAATATCTAACTCTGGCATGACTTCATCAATGTTATTGTGCAGGCTGTAAGTCGCCCCTTTTTCTTCCAAAATATGCAAGATATGGTTTGGCATGGATAGTGCTTCTGGTGCGATAAAGTAGAAGTGATTGCCTTCAAACTTAGATAAAGCCTGCGTCAGTGAGTGTACTGTTCTGCCATATTTTAGGTCACCGACCATTGCCACTTGTAAGTTTTCTAAGCGGCCTTGTGTTTCTTGGATAGTAAATAAATCCAGTAGCGTTTGTGTGGGGTGCTGGTTAGAACCATCGCCCGCATTGATAACAGGGATTTTGCCAGCAAACTGGCTAGCTAAACGTGCCGCACCTTCTTGAGGATGACGCATCACGATTGCATCAACATATTGGCTGATAACCGAAATCGTATCCGCTAACGTTTCGCCTTTTTTCCCCAACGATGTATTTGTGCTATCAGAGAACCCTACGACTGAAGCACCTAAGCGGTGGATCGCCGTTTCAAATGATAAACGGGTCCTCGTTGATGCTTCAAAGAAACAACTCGCAACGACTTTATGTTTTAGAAATTCAGGTTGTGGCTGTTTTTTTAATGACGCAGCCACGTTGAGCACAAGCTCAAGGTCTGAGCGGTCTAAATCGTTAATCGAAATAATATCGCGAAGATATAAAGGATTCGGCATGGTTGTTCTCCTTTGTCAGCAAGACATGTTAGGTCTATAGGCCAAAAAAAAGCCCCTCAATGAGGGGCTTTTTTATGAATACGGAGGGGAAAAACAGGCTGTCCAGACCGCTCGAAGGCAGTGCGTTGGAGGTGTTCTGTGTAAAAAATACAACAGCAGCGTTCATGGTTTCTCCCGACAAATTGTGGCGCATTATACGCATGTCTCTCGCTGACGCAAGCGTTTGCATAAAGAAAAATAAATTTTTTTATTTTTTGTTTTTAGATTGAAAATTAAGCAAGCAGATAAAAAATTAAAAATCAGCAAGATGGAAAAATTTCCGCCGTCGTTATAGTCGGGGAATTATTTATGGGTAATCTATCGCCAAATTTCCTGCGAGGTTAAACGAGTGTTCGCCATAATCTCCAACAGTATTTGGAGCGATTCTCACGAGTGCTGCATCGAGATAATAAATTTTTTGGTTTTGAGTCATCGTAATAGCAACGCTTTTATTTGGTAGGATTGCCTCTCCCTGCCAACTCAGTTTGACGGCGTGCGCTTTACTCGAAGTCTGGAATAGCTGACTAGAATGGACACTTGCAGGGGCTGTAAATGATAACTGCGCACTCACTGTTGTTCTGCAGTCAATCGAAAGCGGAATTTTGTGTGTTCCAGTTTCTTGCCCCATTTTTTTAGAGGAAATAGGCCCATGAGTAAAATTTGAAAAAGAAGAGTTATCGGTAATTTGACACAATAATGGGGCATTTGAAAATGTTCCATTAATACGGATAGGCATATTTTGTGTTGCAGATAAAGAGTAAGGTGTAATACCGAATAATAATATAGATGGAATAAATATTTTTAATTTAATGGCATGCATTATAAATATCTCAAATAAAATAAGCGTTATTACTCATTTATTAGTATCAAACATTTTGAACTGAGTGATAATGTTACTCAGTTCAAAATGTAGAGATGATATATTACTGGTAAGTAATAGCTAAATTACCGATGATATCAAAAGTATGGTTACCAAAATCATTTGGACTGTTGGCGGATAAGCGTTTCATACTTGTCTGGAAAGTAATATGGTTAGTACCTTGACTAATTTTAATATCATTAGACTGACCAGGTTTTACTTCAGTGCTGTTGTATTTTAATTTAACACCAAAAGCATCACTCGATGTTTTAAATACATCAGGTGCATTTGGTGCATTATTGGCACTGAACGTTAACTTTGCGTTGGCAGGAAATTCGCAGGTAAAGTTTAAATATCCTGAGCTTCTGTAGGATGTTTCATCACCCACTTTTTCTAGCGTGTTAATCGCGCCGAAAGCCGTGGTACTTTCAAGCTTAGCATCAGTACAAGGTTGGGTAACATTAGAGAATGTGCCTTTAATATTAATTGGCATATTTTGAACAGCGGATAGAGCAGGTAAAGAGACACAGACAAGCAATGCTAAACCACTTTTTTTTAGCAAGTTCATGAAAAAATTCCTTTTAATTAATATTAAGATTAAATATTTTAGTCAATATATTATTTTTATTGAAGAGAGATAGTGAAAATAAAGATATAATTTTTGGTTTAATGAGCAATACAAGGTTAAATTCTTTTTTTAAACTGTAGTAGATTAGTTGGTTTAAATTTCTAGCATAAGTACTTAATGATATTTTTTTAATTTAATAATTTAATTTTAAATTTCACGTTTAATTACGTAAGTATTATTTTATCTTTTATGGTTAATTTTCATGGGTTATTTAAAATAAGTTAAATGTGTTAAGTTATTTAAACTGAAAACGATATTAAAATAAAATGCAAAAACCTTATAGTTTTTTTAGGGGGGATTTTTGACCCAATGCGGTTGTTGTTATCCCCTCAACCCAATAGCTGGCGTTGAGGGGGGGAAGTTTAGAAAATATTATTAGGTAACTCAGGTGCTAATGTTGCTACCATCACGGCCTTAATCGTGTGTAAACGGTTTTCTGCTTGGTCGAAAACAATGCTATAAGGGGATTCAAACACGTCCTCGGTGACTTCTAAACCGCCGTACATATTGAATTCTTTCGCCAATTGCGCGCCGAGTTTGGTGTCTTCATTGTGAAATGCAGGTAAGCAATGTAGGAATTTGACATTCGGGTTACCTGTTAACTTAATTACATCCATATTGACCTGATACGGTTTTAACAGGTTAATTCTTTGCGCCCAAACTTCCTTGGCTTCACCCATCGACACCCACACATCCGTGTAAATAAAGTCTGCACCTTTAACCCCTTCGGCAACATCTTCCGTGAGCGTGATTTTTGCCCCTGTGGTTTTGGCAACGTCTAGGCAAGTATCAATCAACGCTTGCTCAGGCCAGCAGCTTTTAGGCGCCACTAAACGTAAATCTAACCCCGTCAGTGCGGCAGCTTCTAACATAGAGTTACCCATGTTATTGCGTGCATCGCCTAAGTATGCAAATTTGATTTCAGAAAATGGGGTGTTTGGTCGGTGTTCTTGTACGGTAAGTAGGTCGGCTAATAACTGTGTGGGATGGAATTCGTTAGTTAGTCCATTCCATACAGGCACTCCCGAGTGTGCGGCTAGTACGTCAACGGTGCTTTGTGTGAAGCCCCGATATTGGATACCGTCATACATCCTACCGAGGACTCTTGCAGTATCTTTCATGGTTTCTTTGTGGCCAATTTGGCTGCCTGAAGGCCCTAAATAGGTGACTCTAGCACCTTGATCAAAGGCACCGACTTCGAAAGCACAACGGGTACGAGTGGAGTCTTTTTCAAAGATCAGAGCAAAATTTTTCCCCGCAAGCAGAGGTTGCTCTGTACCTGCTTTTTTTTCTGATTTTAACCATGCTGAAAGCTTTAACAGTGAATGAATTTCGTTAGAGGTGAAATCTAATAATCTTAGAAAATGCTTACTATAGAGGGGATTCATAAAATGCAGCCTTTTTTGATTGAATTAATATTCAATTTATATTCATAAAAATTCAAAATCAACCCCCAATGAAAAAGAATTATTCTGAAAAGTATGGTTTCACTGTTAACCCTATGGGAGAATGGCGCAGAGAATAGCGATAATGGAATAAGGGGTGTGGATATGGTTGATAAAGCGGAACTCGACGCGCAGTACGAAGAAACTCGTCTAATTATCGAAGAATTACTGGAAGATGGCAGCGATCCTGACGCATTGTATGCCATTGAGCATCACTTTTCAGCGGATAACTTTGCGTTATTAGAAAAAGCTGCGGTTGAAGCGTTCAAACTGGGCTATGAAGTGACAGACGCAGAAGAGCTCGAAATCGAAACGGGTGAAACATTAATGTGCTGTGATGTAATCAGTGAAAGTGCATTAAATGCAGAATTAATTGATGCACAAGTTGAGCAATTAATGAAACTGGCTGAAAAAATGGGCGTCAACTACGATGGTTGGGGCACTTATTTTGAAGATCCAGATGCCGAATATGATGATGAAGACGGTGACGATATCGAACCAGAAGACCGCGTTCATTAATTATTAGTCACATCGTTCAAATACTTAAAAGGATAGCTAAAAACTATCCTTTTTTGTTTATAACAGAACTATAACGCCTTCAACATGCGAATTTCACAGTCGCTATGGCCTGTGCTTCCGAGAGCTTCATCAATAAATTCAAAGCCTAACTTTTCATACAGCTTAATGGCTGCTTGTAGTTCTTTTGTGGTTTCCAAATAGCAGCGAGTATAGCCTTGTGATTTGGCAAACTCTAATGACATCAACACAATTTGCTTCGCTAAGCCTTTGCCACGTAGAACCGAAGACAAATACATTTTTTGTAGTTCAGCTGTTTTATCATCACCGCCTGCCAGTTGTGACACGCCGCCACCCCCGACAATCTCCCCATCCATTTCCACCACCCAATAAGCGCTACGTGGTTGGCTATAAACTTCAAATAAGGTGTCTAAAATAGGATCAGCCACTGCGAAGCCTTTGTCCGCGGTTAAACCATGTTCTGCAGAAACCTCACGGATTACTGAGGCAATCCCTGCATTGTCTTGTTGCTCGATAAGACGAACTTTGTAGTTTTGTGTTGTCATGTGAAACTCTTGATTATTATTGTGTACAACTCAGTGTAGAGAGAACCTGAAGGGCACTTCAATCTGAGAACTGCGAACGCAGTCTTTTAATGATACGCGAATTAGTCAGCAAGAAAAAGCCCTTATCCGCGAACGAATAAGGGCTTTCAAACTGATTGATTAATCAATGATTATAAAGAGGCGATCGTCACTTTTTGCGCTTCAATTTTCGCTTTCGCTTCAATATTGGCAGCGAGGCGCTCACGTTCTTTTTCGACAACCGCAGCAGGTGCGCGGCTGACAAAACCGTCATTGGCCAGCTTGCTTTCGATAGTGTCGATTTCTTTCGTGACTTTTTCCAGCTCTTTATCTAAGCGTGCTAATTCTGCGTCTTTATCGACTAAGCCCGCCATTGGGATCAACAGCTCTGCACCGTTAACCAGTTTGGTCACAGACACAGGAGCCTCTTCACCGTCCGCTAAAACACGGATTGTTGCAAGGCGAGCCATCGATTTGATAAAGTTTTGGTTCTCTTCAACGCGACGTTGTGCATCTGCTGAAGCGCCGCGCAGCATGACATCCAGTGGTTTACCTGGGGAGATATTCATTTCAGCACGAATATTACGTACTGCAATAATCGCTTCTTTGATCCACTCAAGGTCGTTGAGCGCTAGCTCATCCACTTTCGCCGCATCAAATTCAGGGAACGCTTGTAACATAATGGTATCGGCTTCGATGCCTTTAACCACTTTCACCCGCTGCCAGATAGTTTCAGTGATAAACGGAATGATAGGGTGTGCAAGGCGCAGTAAGCCTTCAAGCACTTCAATCAGCGTGAAACGTGCTGCACGAACTTGGGCTTCGTTACCTTTATGAACCGCAGGTTTAGACAGCTCTAAGTACCAGTCACAGAATTCGTTCCATGTGAAATCGTACAGGATATTCGCTGCGATATCATAACGATAGGTATCCAACGCTTCACGGTAAGCTTTAACCGTTTGGTTAAACTCTGCTATGATCCAGCGATCGGCTAATGAGAAGCTCATTTCGCCCCCGTTTTGGCCGCAATCTTGATTTTCTGTGTTCATCAGCACGAAACGGCTTGCGTTCCAAAGCTTATTACAGAAGTTACGGTAGCCAGATAACCGCTTCATATCCCAGTTGATGTCACGACCCGTTGAAGCCAGTGCCGCTAAGGTGAAACGCAGGGCGTCAGTACCATGAGCTTCGATACCTTCTGGGTATTCTTTGCGAGTACGTTTAGCAATTTTTTCAGCCAGTTGTGGCTGCATCATGTTGCCCGTACGTTTTTCTAGCAGGTCTTCCAGTGAAATCCCGTCAATCATATCCAATGGGTCAATCACGTTCCCTTTGGATTTCGACATTTTTTGGCCTTCTTCATCACGAATAAGACCTGTCATGTAGACGGTTTTAAATGGCACTTGTGGCTCGCCGTTTTCATCTTTGATGAAATGCATGGTCATCATGATCATACGGGCAATCCAGAAGAAAATGATATCGAAGCCGCTGACTAATACATCTGTTGGGTGGAATGTTTTCAGGGCATCGGTATTTTCTGGCCAGCCGAGTGTCGAGAACGTCCATAGGCCTGATGAGAACCAGGTGTCCAGCACGTCTTCGTCTTGGCGCAGTGCAACATCTGCCGATAAATTATTTTCACGGCGAACTTCGTCTTCATCGCGACCGACGTAAACATTGCCTTTTTCATCATACCATGCAGGAATGCGGTGACCCCACCATAATTGGCGAGAAATACACCAGTCTTGAATATCGCGCATCCAAGAGAAATACATGTTTTCGTATTGGCGTGGGACGAATTGAATTCGGCCATCTTCAACGGCTTTGATAGCGTCTTTCGCTAAAGGTGCAGTACGCACGTACCATTGGTCAGTTAGCATTGGTTCGATAACAACACCACCGCGGTCGCCATAAGGTACGGTTAAATCGTGTGGTTTAACTTCAACTAATAAGCCGAGTGAATCGAATTCAGCAACGATGGCTTTACGTGCAGCAAAACGCTCCATTCCACGGTAGTTTTCAGGAATTTCACAGCTGTACGCGGTAGATGGGTGCCCGTTAGTATCAAAAACTTCCGCTTCGTGACGAACGTTACCGTCTAAGTCCATCATGTTAATCATGGTTAACTGATGGCGTTTACCCACTTCATAGTCATTAAAGTCATGAGCTGGGGTGATTTTCACGCAGCCTGTGCCTTTTTCCATATCTGCGTGTTCGTCACCCACAATTGGAATACGGCGATTAATAATTGGTAGAATGATTTCTTTACCAATTAAATCTTTATAACGTGGATCTTCGGGGTTAACTGCAACACCTGTATCCCCTAACATGGTTTCAGGGCGAGTGGTTGCAACCACTAAATAATCTTTGCCTTCAGCCGTTTTTGCGCCATCAGCCAGAGGGTAGCGCAGGTGCCACATGGAACCTTTGATTTCACGGTTTTCGACCTCAAGGTCAGAAATCGCGGTATGCAGTTTGGGATCCCAGTTAACCAGACGTTTGCCACGGTAAATCAGGTTTTCTTTGTACATGCGTACGAAAGCTTCTTTAACCGCTTTGGACAGACCTTCGTCCATGGTGAAGCGCTCGCGATCCCAATCAACAGAGTCACCTAAACGGCGCATTTGTTGGGAAATTGTGCCGCCTGATTCTGCTTTCCACTGCCAAATTTTGTCGATGAACGGCTCACGACCGTAATCGTAGCGAGTTTTACCTTCTTCTGCCGCGATTTTACGCTCAACCACCATCTGGGTTGCGATACCCGCATGGTCAGTACCCGTTTGCCATAAGGTATTTTTACCTTGCATACGCTGGTAACGGATCATGGTATCCATGATAGTTTGTTGGAAAGCGTGCCCCATGTGCAGGCTACCCGTGACGTTCGGTGGTGGAATGACGACACAGAAACTGTCCTGGGTGGTATCCCCATTAGGTTTAAAATAACCGCTTTTCTCCCAATGAGCATACAAGTTTTGCTCAATCTCTGCGGGGTTATAGGTTTTATCGAGCGAAGGCTCATTCATTGGGCTATCTGGTTTCTTTTCCATCGTCTTTATATTCAGTAAGTTGGCGGCGTCGCCATAGTCAAATTGAAGCCGACGCTACGGTATGTTTTATACCGTTCACGCGCCAACTGTTTTAAAGTTTCATCAATAGGTACGAAGTCTATCACTTCATGGAAAGCTGTTGCAAAATCTGCGAACTTCGACTGCAAATTAATCAAAATATCCCGCGGCGTATTACCCCGCTTTGTTGGCCAACAAATTTCAATGGGTGCACCATAACGAGGGCCTTCTCCAGCCAAATTATGCGGCACAAACTGATGAGGGTCACGTTGCCACAAAGCTTCATCAATCTTTTCGGCTTGCTGCTGTGTTTCACAAGCAATCAAAACTCGCTTCCCATGACGCCACATTTGTGCGGCAAGCTCACACGCTAACCATTCGTGGGCTTCGTATTCAGCTTGTGGGGAGGGCTGGTCAAGTTGATAGAATGTACCTTTTTTCATAATACCCGTTATACCCGTCATACTTAAATTTGTAGGGGTGTTGGCTTCGCGCTTTCACCTTAGTCACATACTTTTGTATGCTCCTAAGGCCTCAAGCCCTTGCCGCCTACCTACAAATTCAATTATTTAGGGTATAGCTAAAAATGCCATACTTAAATTTGTAGGGGGGTTGGCGACACTTTTTAAGTCGCCTAGCGCAAGATGATATCTATGCTGAATTATATCCTTTTTTGTGGCTGCCTCAAAATGGCTTTATGCGTGTAGCGAAAACCAAAAAAACAATATCCCGAATCGCTATTGCTCATCGGGATATTTTTATGGTCGAAGTACAGCGATTTCACCTAAACGGGATTATTCGTCACCATTTAAGCCAGCACGGTTCAATAAGAACTGCGCTAACATGGAAACAGGGCGACCTGTTGCCCCTTTCGCTGCGCCTGAACGCCATGCTGTTCCTGCGATATCGAGGTGCGCCCAGTTATATTTGGTCGCAAAACGAGACAGGAAGCAGCCCGCAGTGATCGCACCCGCCGGACGCCCACCCGTATTCGCTAAATCCGCAAAGTTCGGCGTGATTTGGTCAAAATACTCATCCGCTAACGGTAAGCGCCATGCTCTGTCACCTGCTTGCTCAGAGGCATTTAACAGCTCATGCGCCAGAGGATTATGATTCGACATCAAACCGGTGTAGTGGCTACCTAAAGCAATCACACACGCACCTGTTAGGGTTGCGATATCGATAACCAATTCTGGGTCAAAACGCTCAACGTAGGTCAGCGCATCACATAACACTAAACGACCTTCCGCATCGGTATTTAACACCTCAACCGTTTGGCCTGACATGGTTGTGAGAATATCACCAGGGCGATAAGCACGGCCACCTGGCATGTTTTCACAGCCAGCCAGTACCCCAATCACGTTGATAGGCAACTGTAACTCAGTGATGAAGCGCATCACACCGTAAACAGACGCGGCACCACACATATCGTATTTCATTTCATCCATGCCATCGGCAGGTTTGATTGAAATACCGCCTGAGTCAAAGGTTAAGCCTTTGCCTAACAGAACGATTGGTTTGCTCTCTGGGTCTGGATTGCCTTTATACTCCATGATGGACATCAGGGATTCATTCTGTGAACCTTGACCCACTGCGAGATAGGCATTCATACCCAATTCTTTCATTTGTTCTTCACCGATCACGCGAGTGGTCAGTTTGCTGTCTGAAAGGTCTGCTAATTGGCGTGCTTGAGACGCTAAATAACCCGCATTACAGATGTTTGGCGGCATATTGCTCAAGTCTTTAGCGGCTTTAACACCCGAGGCGATAGCCAGACCGTGAGAAATTGCACGCTCACCGCTGGTCAGTTCACGGCGAGTTGGTACATTAAACACCAATTTACGCAGTGGACGGCGATGTTCTGTTTTATTACTTTTCAGTTGATCAAACACATACAGCGATTCTTTTGCAGTTTCGACGGCTTGACGGACTTTCCAGTAGTTATTACGGCCTTTTACATGTAATTCAGTTAGGAAGCACACAGCTTCCATTGAGCCTGTTTCATTCAGAGTACTAATTGTTTTCTGAATAATTTGTTTAAATTGGCGCTCGTCTAACTCGCGTTCTTTACCGCAACCGATAAGTAGAATGCGTTCAGACAGAACGTTAGGCACATGATGGAGTAGCAGGGATTGACCTACTTTACCTTCAAGTTCGCCACGGCGCAGCAGGGCGCTGATATATCCGTCACTGATTTTGTCCAACTGTTCAGCAATTGGGGACAGACGGCGTGGTTCAAAGACACCGACAACGATACATGCGCTGCGTTGTTTCTCCGGGCTACCACTTTTTACACTAAACTCCATGCGTTCTCCTGAATCTTAAAGACAAAGGCCGATGCTCCCGCTAAAATTAGCGTTTCGCATGATCTACCTCATAGAGAATAAACTCTTTATGTTAAACTAACCATCTATACGCGAAATAACTCACGTTGTATGCTGTTTATCGCGAAACAACGTGAAGTATGGCAAGTATATCTGGTTTCACGAATATTAAGCATGTTCTGATATTTCAATCAGTATAGAGAATGCTTTTATATCATTCTAGCCATACAATAAACCAGAGTATATGTTAGTAAATGGCAGACATTTAACGAACTTAGCCATTTTCTTCCCAAAAGACAAGTTTTCACAGGCGTAATAAGCGTGATCATTATTAGATATTTGGTACGGGAAACCCTGAAAAGTCAGTTAGCCATACTTTTTGTATTGATGCTAATCTTTTTTAGCCAGAAGTCGATAGACATTCTGGGCGCAGCTGTTCAGGGCAATATTCCCTCAAACTTAGTACTTCCTTTGTTGGGGTTAGGTGTGCCTGAAATGGCGCAGCTTATCTTGCCTTTAAGCCTATTTCTTGGGCTATTGATGACATACAGTAAACTTTACACTGAAAGCGAAATTACGGTGATGCATGCCTGTGGCTTGGGCAAAAGTGTGTTAATTAAAGCCGCGTTAGTTCTTGCCGCGATCACCGCCATGGTCGCGATTGCCAATATTACATGGATGTTGCCATGGTCATCGCAATATCAAGAACAAGTGCTTGCGGATGCAAAAGCAAATCCAGGGCTTGCGGCAATGGTGGAAGGGCAATTTAAAACCACAAAAGATGGCAACTATGTGCTGTATATTGGTGATGTTAAAGGAAGCAACTTTAAAAATGTTTTCCTCGCCCAGTTACGTGCGGCGAACGAACAGCGCCCTTCAGTTGTCGTGGCAGATAGCGGCTATATGAAAGAAGATCCAGACGGTCGCCAAGTGGTTGTTCTTAATGAAGGAACTCGCTACGAAGGAACGGCATTGCTGCGAGATTTTCGTATTACAGATTTTGTGAATTATCAAGCAATTGTGGATCATCAATCAGGTGAAACACGTAATGACCGTGTTGAGCAAAAAAATATGCTGCAACTGTGGGAGGAAAATACCCCAGAAGTCAATGCAGAGTTTCACTGGCGCTTGACGATTGTTTTCTCTGTGGTGGTCATGGCCTTGATGGTGGTGCCATTAAGTGAAGTGAACCCGCGTCAAGGGCGCGTGCTCAGTATGTTGCCTGCAATGTTGCTGTATTTAATTTTCTTCTTGCTGCAAAGTACCTTACGTAATAGTGCAGATAAGGGTGATATTGACCCGCGTTATACTATGTGGGCGGTGAATTTAGGCTACTTGGTCTTGGCGGTGATCCTCAATGCGTGGAACACAGTCCCAATGCGCCGTATGCGTCTTAAATTGAGTAAAGGGGCAGCTTGATGTTTGGAGTTTTAGATAGATATATCGGGCGAACCATCCTAAATTCCATTTTGGTGACGCTATTTTTATTGGTTTCGCTGTCTGGGATCATTAAATTTGTCGAGCAGCTTCGCAAAGTCGGTGATGGTGATTACACTGCGTTGAGTGCAGGGGTGTTCACCCTATTGACCGTACCAAAAGACATCGACATTTTCTTTCCGATGGCTGCGTTACTAGGTGCTTTAATGGGACTTGGCGCATTGGCCTCGCGTAGTGAGTTAGTCGTTATGCAAGCCTCGGGTTTTACACGCTTGCAAATCGCCTTGTCTGTCATGAAAACGGCTATTCCTCTGGTGATTGTCGCGATGTTTATTGGCGAGTGGGTTGCGCCCGCGGGTGAGCAATGGGCGCGAAATTACCGTGCAGAAAAAATTGTCGGTAACTCGTTAGTCGTGACAGATGAAGGAATGTGGGCGAAAGATGGTCGTGACTTCATCCATATTCAGCGCATTAACAATTCAACATCGATCCAAGACATCTCTGTTTATCGCTTTGATGAACAACAAAAATTAAAATCGGTGATGTTTGCTTCAAGTGGTGAGTATGATACCGCTAATCAGCAGTGGGTGTTATCTCAAGTGGATGAGTCAATTTTAAGCAGTGAGAAAAAAATCACAGGTTCACAACGACTTAGTGTTGATTGGAAAACGAATCTGACCCCTGAAAAACTGGGAATTGTCTCTCTGAATGCGGATTCGTTATCAATCCGCGGACTGTATCAATACGTCTCATACCTTAAAGAGAGCGGCCAAGTGGCGGCGGTATATGAGCTGAGTTTGTGGAAAAAAATCTTAGCTCCGTTATCTGCGGCGGTCATGATGTTAATGGCGGTTTCCTTTATTTTTGGGCCATTACGTACCGTACCCATGGGTGTGCGAGTCGTATCGGGGATTGTCGGCGGTTTCTTATTTTACGTGCTAAACCAAGGGTTTGGTAACTGGAGCCTTGTCTATTCGGTTCCACCCATTATTGCTGCTATCTTGCCAAGTTTACTGTTCTTAATTGTCAGTATTGTCTTATTAGTCAAACGAAAATAATCGTTTTGTTATTGATAAAAGGCTGTGGATCTTCGGATTTCACAGCCTTTTTCTTTTATTGCCATTTACTCAGAAAATAATTACCCAAGTTGCTGATGAGTTCGAGTAATTTAGTTTGTGGCCGAAACAAGATGTATTGCTGCTTATTTCCTTCCGTTGCCCTGATATATTCCCCTTTAACGCCAATAACGTTCGAACCGCTTCTATTGGCTAATTGCTGCGCATAAGAGAAAATACCACCATTGGCTGTGTAGGATTGCTGAATAGAGTAGGCATTTTCCCACTCTTTTTTTGCAAATTCTTTCTGTACTTGTTGGCGTGTATCACTGACCAATTGCTTATATTCTTTTGTGTCTTCCAGCTTAATTTTATATGTTTTTAATTGATGACAATTTAATTGGTTAAGGTCTATTTCGATACTAGTGGGTTTCTTAGGGGCAGGAAAAGCATGTTGGTGATTGCAGATCTTTCTGAGCTGCTGCACTAATTCAGAGACGTTTCCTTGCTTAGTGGCGCTGGGGCGGAGTACATGAGGTAATAAAATAGAAGCGATTTTCATCTTGATTCCTGTCTTTGTCATCGAAGAGGTTTCAAGAATATCGCTTAGATTGGATTACGTATTATACAAATCGCTAGAAGGAAAACAGCCTGAATGGATCAGGCTGTTGTTGCAATTAACGTGAGAACTCGGGTAAATCCGCGTTTTAGGGTAGGGGTATAGCTCGCCATTGCCTGTAAAGCGTCGACGGTACCCTTTCAATGTTTTCCATACGCATGGTTAGATGAGAGGGATGCGACCAGGTCATTGACGCCAATAGTTAACTTACTAAATTTGCTGCTATCCTTGCGCGTCATCACCACAAAGACCCCAATATTTTGTTGTGGGATCATTGCCATATAGGTATTAAACCCACCACCACCACCTGTTTTTTGGTAAATGCCAGGAATGCCATTTTTCGGTTTCATATACACCCAACCAAGGCCTAACCCATCAGCATGACCCGCAACATCCATTCCTTTAATTTCTAACAGCTTTTCACGAGGGAAATAAATACCCTGTTCTCGCGCAGCTGTAGCTTTACGCAGGTTAGTATCAGTGGATAAAAACTGTTGCATCCACTTTTGCATATCCGCAGGGGTTGAGTACACACCGCCACTGCCAGCCGCCGCAAGGGTGTTATGACAAGGACTTGGTTTAGTCCCTTCCATTAAACGGGCGCATTGCGCATTACTTGGGGTATAGGTGGTTTCTGTCATTTTTGCAGGTGAGGTGACATAGTGGCTAAATAATTGCGGGTATGGCTGTCCAGTGGCTTTTATCATCGCGTCAGCTAATAAGTCGTAAGCAAGGTTGGAATAGGAGGCTTCTGTTCCTGGAGTTGCATCTAACTTGCCTGTTTTTAGCCATGTCCAGCGGTTATCTTGTGTCGGCCAAATAAACACAGGGCGCCCCCATTTTCCACCAGGTTGTTCACGCGGCAAACCACTGGTGTGGCTAGCAAGATGATATAAGCGAATTGGCTGCCCACTGGCGTTATCAGGCACGGTAACACCTTGATAAGCATACTGTTGTAGTGGGTCTGTAATTAGCAGTTTTTTGTCTTGCTCAAGCTTAATTAATATTTCGCTTGTCATTAATTTGGTAATTGATGCTATGCGAATTAATGAATTTGGGCCGGGTTTTTTTCCATTACCCGGTGCAGTTTCCCCATAATAACGAGATAACGTTTGGTTATTATCGATAACAATAATCGCCATACCTCGCGCATCACTTTCATTAAAAATACGATTAGCATATAAATCGACAATCTTAGCGACGCGCTCGTAAGTCCTTCTATCTCCCTCAAAAACCTGCCAATCTGAGGATTCAACATCATTACCTTGTAAAAACTTAGGTGTTTTCTCTGTCTTGGTTGAACATGCCATTAAAGCAAGGGACAACGCAGATACAGACAGAATTTTTAGAAATGATTTCTTCATGTTTGGAGCCAGCCGATATGATTGTTTGTAAGTGGCTTTTCAGCCAATCTTATTTTTTCTTAGCGAAAATCTTCATCACCACACCAATTAAGATGCCAATAAAGATACCTGTTGCTATCCACCCAACAAAACCCATGATAAAGCCTTTCAACATTGCACTAGATTGCGGTTAAACTAACAAAAATAATAGGCTATCGCTAGCCACCCAAGCATGGATACGATAAAAATAATTAGCAAAAAACTAACATACCCATAAATGAATATATAAACAAAAGAAGCTTTCCTACTCGCACACGATATTATTGTTCAATATGCTTTATTTTTAATCGAACAATCGCTCCTTGCACGAATAAGTGTTGCCAGTAGACACAAGGCAAGTATAATGGCAGCGTTTTCCAAGAAACACATCACTTCAGTGCCGGAGTGGCGGAATTGGTAGACGCAGTTGATTCAAAATCAACCGCCTTCGGGTGTGCCGGTTCGAGTCCGGCCTTCGGCACCATAAGAACATCAAGAGACGTCAACCGACGTCTTTTTTTGTATCTGAAATCTTAAGTTTACAAGGCTTTTCCCCACTTTTCAGTCTTCCCAAGTATACTAAGGTCAACCCACATCAAGTACCTGCTGTTGGTGTATTTCGCTTAACAACAGTTAGTAAAAAGATTGATAAATCAAATTGTTGATGGTGTCGATAATAGCACTTGACATAATGACTCCCTCGTTAAGAACTAATGTTGGAATAATCAAAATAAAGGTATACTATGCTATCAAAATAGGCCTATACTGGTTTTATATACAGTTATTGGGTGTTGTAAATGATAGTAGGGTTTATTAATGATAATGACAGATGGCTTTTTAGATGGTGTTGTTAATGATAAAAAATAACTCAAAGTTCACTTTTATTGATTTGTTCGCAGGCATCGGTGGATTTAGACTTGCGTTGCAAAACTTAGGTGGGGAATGTGTATTCTCTAGTGAATGGGATGAGTATTCAAAGAAAACCTATAAGGCTAATTTTGGTGAATTACCATTTGGTGATATTACTTTGCCCGAAACAAAAAACGCCATACCTCAGGTGTTTGATTTTTTATGTGCTGGTTTTCCTTGCCAAGCATTTTCCATTGCAGGAAAGCGAGGAGGATTTGAAGATACCAGAGGAACACTTTTCTTTGATGTTGCTGAAATTATTAAAAAACACAACCCTAAAGTCTTCTTACTTGAAAATGTTAAAGGTTTAACAAATCACGATAAAGGCAGAACACTCGCAACGATCCTCAATGTGTTAAGGGAAGATTTAAATTACTTTATTCCTGAGCCTCAAATTATAAATGCTAAAGATTTTGGTGTTCCTCAAAATAGAGAAAGAATATTTATTGTTGGTTTTAGAAAGGATTTGAATATTGATACATTTAAGTATCCTAAGCCTACTAATATTACCACTTGCGTGAATGATATTTTAGAAAAAGAAGAGGTATCCGTAAAATATTACCTTTCAACACAATATTTATCCACATTAGAGAAACATAAAAAACGACATGAAGATAAAGGCAACGGTTTTGGATATCAAATTTTAGATAGCAAGGGTATTGCAAATGCCGTTGTTTGTGGTGGAATGGGGCGTGAACGTAATTTAGTTATAGATCATAAATTGTCTAATTTTACGCCTGTAACTAAAATAAAAGGTGAAGTTAACCGTAAAGGAATACGAAAAATGACGCCAAGAGAATGGGCAAGGTTACAAGGCTTTCCTGATGAGTATGAAATTGTTGTATCAGATGCTCAAGCATATAAACAATTTGGTAATTCAGTTGCAGTTCCCGTTGTCCAAGCGATTGCTAAAGAAATTTTAACATTATTAGGTGTCAAATGAGTATAACAGGAAATATTGGTGAGTGGAGTGAGGTATATGCGTTTTTAAAGATATTAGGGGATGAAAAACTTTTTGCAGGTAACGAGTCGTTAGAAAAATTAGAAGGAGTGGTTTACCCAGTCATTAAAATACTAAGGGAAGAGTCTGCGGGTAAATTTGAGTACTCGATAAATAGAAATGTTGTGTTTATTACCCATGATGGTAGGGAACTGCTAAGATTACCTATTTCTGAGTTTGCTCAAAAGGCAAAAGAAACACTTGAAAAGATCATTGAGAACAAAAAGCAAAAAAATACAACTTTTTCTATTCCTGAAATTGAAGCTTTTATGGCGGCTATATACTGTAAGTCTTTGAAAGCTTCCTCTAGAGAGAAAACAGATATAATTATTGTTATTCATGATGAGAGAACGAATCAGCAGCCAATGCTTGGGTTCAGTATTAAATCTCAGATTGGTTCTGCTTCTACATTATTAAATTCAAGTAAAGCAACTAACTTTAGATTCAAAGTCGATGGACTCGCTTCTTCCGATATAAAAAAAATTAATAATATACAAAATCCAAAAAAAATTCTAAATAGAATTGCTAAAATTACTGAATTAGGTGGTGAATTAACATTCAACAAAGTCGTTAGCGATACATTTTCAAATAATTTAGTGCTAATTGATAGTTTGCTACCCCAAATAATAGGGCACATTCTTCTGAGCTATTTCACTTCAACTATTTCAAAAGTTAAAGATTTAGTTGAACAATTAGAATTATCAAATCCTATGAATTTTGATAATAAACAAAAACACCTTTTTTATACTTATAAAATAAAGCGATTACTTACAGATATTGCGGTAGGTCTAATGCCGACGAAAGTATGGAGCGGTAAATATGATGCTACAGGTGGGTATTTAGTTGTTAAGAATGATGGGGATATATTGTGTTATCATCTATATAATAAAAATGAATTTGAAGATTACTTATTTTTTAATACCAAATTAGACACTGCGAGTACAAGTAAGCACTCTTTTGGTGAACTTTATGAAGATGAATTAGGTGATGTTTATTTGAATTTAAATTTGCAAATAAGGTTTTTGAAATAATGTGATTATAATAAATAATTTTCACTAATGACGCCATAAAAATATGTCTGAAAAATATAAAAAATATTTTTATGGAAAATAGTCTTAAATTTATCTTTTAATTATTTAACTAAAGTTATAGATAGCCTTCAAAAATACCTAAAACATCATGCATATTATATTCTGTTTTTTCTCGCTAAAATATGTCCATCACAAGTTGCTTTATTATTTACTCGTAAAATATCCTATTAGTATATTTATCCTTTTTTTTACTTAAATATTATTTTTAATCACCTATCTAACTACAGTAAATAAGAGTGACTGTCTGTGACTTTGATATAATAGAAAAATAAATAGAGTACTATGATAGTAATTTACTTAAAGAAGTCATGTAGTTACGTGATCCTATTTTTAAAACCCAAGCTACTAAATACACGTTTAATTATATGAAAACTTAGCAGGAATGAAGATGACTAAAACTTATTAATATTGATAAAAACAGCGTATATTAGTTAAAATACGCTGCTCAAATATCAAGTTGGTGAATGGTTGGGTTTTAAGTTTCTTATTAACTAATTAAATGCAATGATGACTACGGCATTGCCAGTGTAATATCCAGGGGTTACCGTTCCTGATGAATGTAATTCAGACGTGAATGTAAATGGATTCGATGCATTATTTCCAGAAATATTCATATTGGCACCATTCCAACCACTTTGATTATTAATTAATGGATCTGAATAAAAGTTAAGCGTCGAATTTAAATATACATAACGCTCACCCGTTGTTGAACGAGCAAATAAGTTGATATTTGTAGCCTGTGTACAGGCGATATTACCAGAAACTGAGTTTCTCTTACCATTTAAGCTTGTGTTACTAATTGCCCCGTGATCAACAAAGGAAGGTAAAGAAATACTACATGTTTGATTTGTCGGTGGAATTTTACCACAGACGCTACCAGGCCATTGGATTGCATTCCTAACACCCGCAGTTGGTCTATGGTTAACATAGAATAATCCTATACAAGTTGCATTTGGGCTATCAATAACAAATGATGCACGATAAGGGATCCCTTTTGCAGATCGAAAAGCCTCAGCGACTTCTTGCGCTGTTCGATATTGGTTAATTCGAATGCAGTTACCATAATCTAAGCAAGAACCACTCAACGATGGTGCTCCAGATGCATACAGAACATCTGGGCCTATCCAGCATTCTGTTGACCCATAGCAAGGGTTAGTTATACCACTTGCTTCAGACCAAGAAAGAATATCCATCTCAACACGAGGCCAAGCTCCAGAGGTCATACTTACAGGCATTACATACGCGATCGCATTGGCTGGGCGAGATGGGAATAGAGATGCTAACGCGATGATTAATAATAAAATACTCAAACGGCTTGTATTTAACATTCCGTATATTTTTGTTTTTTTCGCATACATAATGATTTACTCATAATCTAATTTGAATGTGGCACTCGCAGCCCATGAACCGAGCACAATTGATTTATTTTGCAATGCAGCTGGCTCAGCTCTCACATACGCTTGAAATCGTAGGTCATTATTATTTCCGGTATACAACCCTTGGGTATAACTGCCACTATTAATTTTGATTGCCGCACCGGAAACACTTTCAATACCAACTGCCACACCTGTTGCTTGGCTTCCTGCATCTAACGCCAATAAACCAGGTAAAGCTGAACTTTCTGCGCCCATAAATGTGACTTTTACTTCATGGCCTAATGCTAAATCACAATTAATTAATCGAATGGTAAAAGGTTGGCTATTTGTTTGAGTATTCAGATACAGGTATTTATCCACTATCGTACCGAAATCTAATTCAATCGATTCGTCGCCTGGATAAACATCACAAGCATCCTCAATCAACGTACCATCAAATTCCACATTTGCAGAAAATGCGGTGGTGGCACCCAAAAACCATAAGCCAAAGGCAAAGCTCATATTACGTTTAATATTCATAGTGATGACAGCTGCCTCCTATTCAAAAATAATGGTTAATGTGCCTGATGCGGTAAAATTATCCCCTACGAGTTCGCTTCCTGATCGCATGACAGGTACGGCTGAAAGGGATGGCAGTGAAGCCGCATTAATCAAAAAGGCTTCATTCAATGGTTGAGGTTGGCCATTTTTCTGAATTTGAATTCCTAATTTGCCATTATTCAACGGTGTCACCGTTCTTAATGTCGCATTATCAAATCCACTTCCCGCCGGTGTTCCTCCGAATATCAAGCTGATATCCCACGGTTGTGTCATATCGCCAACACAATTTAATTGAAAAGGAATAGGTTGCTTGAAGGCGGTACCATTGATTTTTCGTACGCCCACTTTACCGAATGAAACTTTTATCGGGTCGTCATGGCTTAATTGGCAAACAGGAGGAATAATTAACGTGCCATCAAATGCCCAATTTGCTTGCGCTGAAGATATGGACATCACCATTATAAACCCTGCCATCCAATGCTTAATTTGCTTGTTATTCCACATAATCATTCTCACTGATACTCTATTTTCAGTGTTGCCAGCGCGGTAAAAAATCCGCCATCGGTATTCGTAAAATCGGCGTTACTGTTTTTTACCGGCGCAACCTCCAAGGTTGGCAGCGCTGTATATAACACATTGAAAGGCTGGTTAATAACTTGCTTAGCATTGTTCACATAAAAGGAAAGCCCTAGTTTTGGGTTACTCGTTTTCAATGCGCCATTGCTATTAAATGATGTATCATCACCGATAAGCGTGAGCTTTATAGCGTTTTTCGCTAGGTTTGTGCAGCTGAGTCTCATCGGTACAATACGCTTGTATTGGATTCCATCGATACGTGGGAGCAATATATCGCCAAAATGTATAGCTTCTTGTTGGTTGTTATTCAAAATGCACTCGGGCGGTGTCACCAATAATCGACCTTTTAGCTGGATACTAAGTGTTGATGCTTGGCTTTGGCCAAACAGGCTAAGCATCATGCAGACCGAGAGAAGATAACGGAATAATTTCATTGATATCATCCTATTGGTAATCCAATACCATCGTAAGATTGCCCGTAAAATCACCACCCGATGTTAAGTTTACCCCTGTAGGTTTAACGGGGACGGCATATAAAGAAGGTGAACTCCCATAATTAAAATTGAGTGTCGCGCCATTACTGAGTCGGGTTCCATCACGGTAAATGGCAATACCTAAATCTGGGAGATTGGTGGTCACCGATGAGGCACCATTAATTTGCCTATCAGTCCATTTCAGCGTCATCTTTAATGTATTTTTATATAAGCCATTACATACCAAATTGTAATTAATAGGTGAGCGCCCATAAGTGCCGTCAATCTTTGCCTGATGTATATCGCCAAAATCTACAGAAGTCGTTGTTGCACCGCCAAGGGTGCATTCTGGCTCACCGTATACTGTCACACGAATTTGAATATTAGTGCTTAAGTTTGCAGCGATAACTTTGTAAGAAAAGCTGAGTGAAATCAGAGCACCAAAGAGTATTACCCCTGAGAGGGCAAGCGCTTTAAAGCATATCGTAAGAAAATAAGCTTCTCTCATCTCCATGCCCCTATTCATAACTTACCTGGAATCTAATTAACGCCTGATAAGCCCCTGCATTTAGTTGGGCGGAGGTACGCACTGGCGTCACATAGTAAGTTAATTGGTTTTGCCCAGGTGAAACCAACTGTGGTGTGCTGTACTCACCTAAGTTAATTGGTGAACGCGAGGCATCACTTAATTGCAGGCCAATTCCTTGAACACCAATAACCTCTGCCAAGCGCGGGTCTTGAATATCGATAGGAGCTAAAAAGCGAATTTTCATCGCTGGCATCTGTTGGCTCCACAAAAGATTCCCCTGTGCAGTGCGGCTGCGGCTTTCGCCACTTAGACAATCTTCTAAACGCAGTTCAATCGCAACAGGGTTACCTGTTTGCCCGACATGTTGAAGCTGTCCTGTTCCCACAGTACCTAAATTAATAGTTTGATACGCTGATGACATTGCTAAGCGACAAGCACTTTCCGTCAGGGCTCCATGGACATATAGCGTGCCATGTGAACCATCGACATCCCAGTTATCAACTTTATTTAGGGCGGTTCCCATCGCCATACTACTGAATAAATTCAGCGCTAAACTTCCTAAGCCCACATAACGGAGCATCCTGCTTGTGTTTGCCATGATATTCTCCTGCTATCTCATCGCGCATTTCAAATCAGTCTATTTTTTTTCAGGTACCACATGGCAGCTATTTCCCTGACATGTAAACGACAACGTTGGACGACCACCATAATCATTGATATAGGTCAGCACAGGTTTATTACCTAATGCATCTGCACTGACGTTCAGTGCTTTGCTACTTTTGGGAGCAACCATCACTGGCTCAAATCCTGCGACCGTTTGTCCATTTTTGCTTGGAACTGCATCGACAAAAGAAACGTAATATGCGGTTGGATTATTAATCGTATATTGGTTACCTTGGCGCGTAAGAGTCACTTTTTCCTGCCATGGGTTATCCATTTGTTCACGTGTTGGAATAATTGATTTTGGTCGGTAAAACAATTTAATACGTGTCTGTAATGCCAATTGCAGCGTATTGGGTTTATCACTTTTCGGTGGGATTTCCCGCAAATTAAAGTAATACACAGATTCTCTGTCTTGTGGCAGTGAAGCAGCACTTGGCAGTGCTTGGATTTTGATTTGGCTTTTTGCGCCAGGTTCAACACGCTGCACTGGTGGCAATACCGTAAATGGGTCGCTTATTTTTTCACCTTTCTCGTTTTCCACCCAACCTTGAGCGAGATAAGGTAATTGTTTGTTTTCATTGCTGATATTTAAACTGATCGATTTCTCATCTCCCGTGATAATCGCTCGAGTTCTGTCTAATGCAACCGCCGCTTGAGCAGAAGATAGCGTTGCTGAAGTTAATACAACGCCAACCAACGCTAATGCTGTTCTATGGGCATTTTTTCTATTCATCATTTTATTTTTCATCATGTTATTCATCATATTGTTATCTTCTATGGTTAAGGAGCATTCATCTCTCTTTGCGTACCACCATTTTTATTATTTTTGTAACCAGCGACCTGATGACTTTGGCGCAGTTCTTTCAACAACAGGCACAACAAGTTCTGCTGCTTTCGGCATTGCTTCTAATGCACGGCTGGCTGATGGTGTCTTTATGGTCGCTGGCGATGCGGCTTTTGCTCCCGGTTTATGGCACGGTAATAACCAGCTTGCCTGTAAATATTCATCTTCTGGCAAGGTATCAGGGAGTGTGATTTCACACTGCACTTGGTCATCCCAACGGACTTGCAAGGTATCTTTTGCTTTTAAACCAGTGAGATAGGTATTTCCATCATCACCCACCATACCGACTTGTTGGCCACGGCCATTTAATACGATTGCTCCGAAAGGCGGTGTGCTATTGTCCGACAGCCTTAACAACGCCATTGCACTGCTTCCAGCGACAACATCAAATTGACGGTAACCAATCGCCCCTTCGGTTAAAGTACCTTGCTTTATTGATTGGGAGACTTGTGCTTCATCTGGTAATGCATTCAAATCAACACTAACTTGATTACGGTAGTAACTATTCACATCACTAATAACGGCTTGTCCAAAGCGGTTAGTACGTACAATAGAGCCATAACCACGTAACGGGATATTAGGTACACCATCGGTATCAACAAATATGCGAGTACCGCCAATTTGGCTGCTACGATGTAGTACGGCGCCTTTTTCCGTTGCTGTGAAGCCACCTTGTAAAGAGAATCCCGCTGACCGATAACGGTCTTGCTGGTAAGTTGCATTCGCATTGAGCTGTGCTAAATCTCCTTGATGGGTGTAATAGCCACTCACGAGTGCACCTGAACGCGCCCACCCCGTACTTAGTTGATAATTATTTCTTTCATCGATAGTGCTGTAGTAATTCACACGCTGTGAGTTATCATTTTTATCCCAGCTACTGTTGTAACTAACAGAGCTTTTTTCTCCCCAAGGCACAGTGAGCGAGGCATATACACCATCATCATTACTTTCACGGTAACGATTTCGATATGCCGTCAAATTGAGACTGAGATTTTTCCATTTACCAATATCAAAATAACGTGCTAATGAAATGCTATAGCGGTCGTTATCGGGTTGATCCCAATAGGTTTGATGGTAATAGTTGATAAATGCACTTAGCCCTAACTCTGAAAATTGTTGGTTATAAGAGATGGTATACATTTCTTTGCTGTTGTATTGGCGAGCACCTGTTTCCTGCGCATCCAAATACTCAGACATACTCATAAAACCTTGTTCAGAGAATCGATATCCTGCAAATGTCACTTGGCTGTTATAAGTGTCAAAACGCTTTGAGTAACTTAAACGGTATGAACTTCCGCGATGCGTTTTATTGCCAATATCACTTAAGTTGGTTAAATGCGCTCTTGCATGAGTGATATCAAATGATAATGCACCAAATACCATTAAGTCACGACCAATCCCTATAGCTGCGGATGCATAGTTTTTCGCACCAATTCCACCACCATACAGTGACCAGCCGTTGTTAACCCCCCAAGAGAATTCGCCACTTGCAAAAGTATCGCCGCTCACATGATGGCGCCAGTTTGTTGGGCGCCCAGTGGCTAATTTGTAACGCAGTTGTCCCGGGCGCGTTAAATAGGGAACACTTGCAGTATTTACAGTGAAATTCTGTGTTGAACCGTCTTGTTCTTTAACTTCAACATCGATTTGCCCAGCTAATGCATCATTCAAGTCTTGGATGCGAAATGGGCCCGCAGCGACTTGAGTTTGATAAATAATTCGTCCTTGTTGGCTCACAATAACTGTCGCATTACTTTTTGCGACCCCAGTAATTTCTGGTGCGTATCCACGCAGATTAGGCGGTAGCATATTGGTATCAGTAACCAAGCTAAGCCCTGTAAATCTGAAACTATCAAAAATATCAGAGGTTAAATAATCTTCGCCTAAGGTGAGTTTTGCGCCTAATGATTTGATGGCTCGGTAGACATAATAACGAGTCCAATCTAGTGATGTGGTCGTGCTTTGTCCTTGCTGCTTATCAATACGCATTTGCCAGTCAGCGCGAGCACGCCAAGCACCCAAGTTAACACCAGCAACACCATTACCGCTGGTACTGTAGTTGGTTTGTTGCCCTGAACGAGTTTGTTGGCCGACTTGGGCATTGAGGTTGTAATCAAATAGTGCACCAGGTAAGCCTTCTTCCCAGCGAGCAGGGGGATCCCAATTCTCAGCGGTATATTCGAGGTAGGCTTGCGGCAAACTAATGTACATAGCGGATGTCGCAAGATCAGCTTTAACCTCAGTTCCTGGTAAACTTTCAAGTGATAAACACTGCCCATCGTGCCACCACTTTAATGTCGACATCAACTCAGGCTTGATACCAAATTTTTCAACTAAAGTGGGGCTCAGACAAGGTAGGCTTTCATCCGATTTATCTTCAGGTGCATAATAAAAGACAGTTTCTTCAGGCATACTTTGCTTATTTAAGAAAACTGTAAAACTGTATTCGCCAGGCATGAGGTAGCCAGGGCGTGAAAATTGGCTTAAATCAATGTTGCTACGATCATTGACGTCTAGCATTTCCATATTAAATTTAATATCGGATGCGTGACCACCAAAGCTAATTGCCAATGCGACTAAAAGCCCTAATCTGCAAGGCCGAGTTATCCGTAACACAGGCGTGTGAATGAAATTCAGGGTCATCATCTCGACCTTCTTTTGCGTTCTTTTATCCGTAATGTCATTTCGCTCGTGAAGCTCACCTGTTAAAGGCGATCTTCATTGATGAGAGGAACCGACTATTCATAATCCAGTTTGAAACGTAATTGACTGTAGTATTGACCTGATGCTAATGGGCGATTATTCGCCACCAATCGCAGCCGATAGGTGAGATCTTTTGTTCCTGCCGTCAGTGAATTCACGGACATTCCTTGGCCTGGTATGGCAATTTCACCATCCCCCTCACGTTGAATTTGTAATCCAACACCTTGAGCTTGTCCGTTAACACCAAATAACCCTCTATCATGGGAGCCATCAAATGTTATACGAAAGTATTGCCAATTCGGCTTATCAGGATTTTGGCGTTCAAGAACACAATTCACTAATCGGATAACAAAAGGGCGAGCAGGTCCTTGCCCATCACGGCGAATTTGAGTCAGTGCAATACTTCCCATATCAATAGTTTGATCACGGCTGCCGACATCAATAGCACATGCTGTTTCAATAATGCTTCCATTCATATTCACTGAGCCTTGAGCCTTTGCAGTTGATACCGCGGTTAACAGGCTTAAACTTAAGATCAATGAAAACATTCCAAAGGTTATCGAATTATTCATTGCTTCCTCTCTTACACTCAATTCAGTCGAAATGAGCCAACAAATGAATTTTGTTGGCTCAGGATGAATTACTCGTAAGACAGAGTGAAATCCGCTACTGAGCTAAAGTCACCAGCAGTGATCGTACTGATATCGCCACCATTACCTTTTAAGTAAGCTGCGAAATTCAAGGTGTTATTACCATTTTGAATTTGTTGGAATGGTGCCGCTGTTCCTAAAGTCACCACATCACCGCTACCATTAGTGATCTGAACACCAGCGCCAGCACCAGTACCAACAATACCCAGTGTTTTATTGGTATTGTCGAAAGATGCAGCAGCACCACTAAAGGTTAATTGAACACCTTTAGTCAGTTTAGTGATATCACAGTTCTCTAAAGCGATTTCAAATGGACGTGGCGTTGATTTACCACCATCAACTAATGCCATATTAGAAATTTGGCCTAATTCAACAGTTTGGTCGATTGAGTTAGGAGAGATTGAGCATGGAGCATCGATAATAGCGCCTTTAAACGTTACTTTACCGTGACCTTGATCTGCTGCATTTGCTGCAGAAGCTAATCCCAGAGCCATAAAAGTTGCCATTGCAATAGATTTCATTTTCATGAATATAAAGTCCTATGTTTTTGTTAAATAAAGAATGAGTGTCAGTTTTCATTGCTCATTGCAGACACTCTATTTGCAATGAACTGGAAAAAGCAAAGTCCGAGGAATTGATTCAAAAAAATCAAATCCTAATAAATAAAATTGAGTTATTAATTAAAAATTAAAATCAAAAAATATATTTAGTCGTCTGTTAAAAAAACTTGAATTGGCACCTTAAATAACTCTGAAAACTGAGCTAGAAAATCAATGTTTATATGGTTTGTGCCTGATTCATAACGAGAAATTTGTTGCTGGCTTACGCCAATATATTGCCCTAACTCCTCAGCGGTTAATTTCATTTCCTTTCTATATTTTTTTATTTTCTTTCCGACAATAATATTAAATTTTTGTGTTTTTGTGATTATTAACATAATGTCAAACCTATTTCAGACATTGACTAGATAGGGAAAACAACCCTTCAGATTTAAAATAACACTCCATATTATGGATATAATTTATTGAGCTATTTTGAAATCCAACGCCATCTAATAAATAATTAATATCGACATCAAGCGAGCTAGCAATTTGCTGAATTTGTTCTAAATGCAGCCGAATAACTCCACGCTCAATACGTGACACATGTTGTTGTGAGCATAAAAGTAAATCAGCTAGATCAGAACCACTTAAGCCTTTTGCTCTACGGGCTCTAAGTATATTGCTCCCAACAATTTCCTTAGGAGATAAGTTAGATGGCATAAAATTCTCTCCGTGAAATAAATAAGTTATCTATTAACGGTTGTTTAACTA